>NZ_JBICII010000034.1:0-232027 GCF_043101865.1 Pseudomonas sp. zjy_15 | reverse complement strand
CTTGGCGAACGGCAGCGGCGGGCGGTGGTGGCGCAGTTGCTCAACGCTCGGTACTTGCGCGGCTACCTGTGAGAGCGGGCGAGCCCGAGCAGCAGGCACCGCGTTGCAGGGCACCGGCCTTGCCGGTGTTCGCGGGCATGCCCGCGCCCACAGGGGTCATCTACTGATCCAGCTTGCGCTCGCCGGTTACACCATCGCCAACCGCTGCTTGTGCGTCGGCGCAGGGAACGCCCGGTCGATCGCCCCCAGGTCTTCGCTGGTCAAGGTCAGCGCTCCCGCTGCTGCATTGAGCTGCACGTGCTCGGGCGCCACCGCCTTGGGGATGGCGATCACGCCGTCATCGCGGGTCACCCAGGCCAGGCTGACCTGGGCCGGTGTGGCGCCATGGCGCTCGGCGATTTCCGCCAGTACCGGGTGCTGCAACAAGCGCCCGGCCTGAGCCAGCGGGCAGTAGGCCATGGTCGGCAAGCCACGTTTTTCGCACCACGGTAGCAAGTCGAATTCGATGCCACGTTGGGCCGGGTTGTACAACACCTGGTTGGTGGCACAATCAGGGTTGTGCAGTTCGCGCAGGTCGTCGACGTCGAAGTTGGACACGCCCCAGCGCTTGATCTTGCCTTGCTCGCGCAAACGCTCGAAGCCTTCGACGGTTTCCTCCAGCGGGTGCTGGCCACGCCAGTGCAGCAGGTACAAGTCGATGCAGTCGGTGTCCAGCCGGGTGAGGCTGCGTTCGCAGGCAGCCGCCATGCCGCGCAGGCTGGCATTGTGCGGGTAGACCTTGCTGACCAGAAATACCTGGTCGCGGCGCCCGGCAATGGCTTGACCTACGACCTCTTCTGCCCCCCCTTCGGCATACATCTCGGCGGTGTCGATCAGGTTCAGGCCCAGCTCGATGCCCTGTTGCAGCGCCGCGACTTCGGCAGCCTTGCGACCTGGGTCTTCGCCCATGTACCAAGTGCCTTGGCCGATGGCTGGAACACTCGTGCCTGCCAGATTTACGTATCGCATGTCACCTCCGGGATCCGGGTATTGGAAAGAAGCACCTCAAGCAGTGCTTGCGCTGCAGTGGAAAGCTTGTGCTCGCTGAGGGCAATCACGCCGATGCGCCGCTCGACAGTGGGCTCGACCAAGGTGACGCAGCGGGCACCCAGCTCCTGCATCTGGTTGATGCACAGCGCCGGCACGGCACTGACCCCCAGGCCGCTGGCCACCATGCGGCCGATGGTCGTCAGCTGGTGGCTTTCGAACGCGACTGCCAGCTTGCCGTGGCGGGCCGCCACATTCTGCTCCATCAGCAGGCGCACCGCCGAAGGGCGCTGCAGGGCCACGAAATCTTCGGCCATCAGCTGTGCCCAGCTGACCTGGGGCAGCAGCGCCAAGGGCGAGTCGGCGGCCACTACGGCAACGAAGCGGTCCATGTACAACGGGTGGAAGTCCAGCCCATCGATGTTATCCGGCTCGAAGCCGATGCCCAGTTCGACGCGGCGATGGCGTACCAGTTCCTGTACCTGTTCGTTGATCACGTCGTGCACCGTGACGTTGACCTTGGGGTAGCGCTGGCGAAACACCTTGAGCGAGTGGGGCAACAGGTTGCCGGCAAAAGCCGGCATGGCCGCCACCGACACACGGCCCAATTGCAGGGTAAAGCGCTGGCGCAGCATCTCTTCGGTGTCGTCCCAGTCGGCCAGCAGGCGGCGTGCCAGTGGCAGCAGCACTTCGCCTTCGGCAGTCAGGCTGACGCTGCGCGTGGTGCGGCTGAGCAGGGCGCCGCCGAGGTTTTCTTCCAGCGCCTTGATGGTCAGGCTCAGTGCCGGTTGCGAAACGTGCAGGTGTTCACCGGCCTGGGCGAAGCTCTGGTACTTGGCCACGGCGACAAAGGCGCGCAGTTGTTTGACGTTCATGTCGGGCCTATCGTTTGTTTTGTAAAAATTATCAATCGATGACGAAAACAAAATTAACAAATCAGTCGCTTGCGGTGAAGATGTCTGCACACGCTCACCGACAGCCTCGTCGGTTAAACAACTACAAAAGGCGGATCAGCATGGCCGGACTGGACAAGCGCGTTGCAACCTATGAACAGGCCCTCGAAGGCCTGAGCGACAACATGACGGTACTGGCCGGTGGTTTCGGCCTGTGCGGCATCCCGGAAAACCTTATCAGCGAAATCAAGCGGCGTGGCGTCAAGGGCCTGACCGTGGTCTCCAACAACTGCGGTGTGGACGGTTTTGGTCTGGGCGTGCTGCTGGAAGACCGGCAAATTCGCAAGATGATCGCCTCCTACGTGGGCGAAAACGCCGAGTTCGAACGCCAGTTGCTCAGTGGCGAGCTGGAAGTGGAACTGACCCCACAGGGCACCCTCGCCGAGAAAATGCGCGCAGGTGGTGCCGGCATCCCGGCGTTCTACACCGCTACCGGCTATGGCACCCCGGTTGCCGACGGCAAGGAAGTTCGCGAGTTCAAGGGCCGCAAGTACATCCTGGAGGAATCCATCACCGGTGACTTCGCCATCGTCAAGGGCTGGAAGGCCGACCACTACGGCAATGTGGTGTACCGCAACACTGCGCAAAACTTTAACCCGCTGGCGGCCACCGCCGGCAAGATCACCGTGGTCGAAGTGGAAGAGATCGTCGAGCCCGGCGTGCTGCTGCCAAGCGAAATCCACACCCCGGGCATCTACGTGGACCGTGTCATCGTCGGCACCTTCGAAAAGCGTATCGAAAAGCGCACCGTCAAGGCCTGAGCGCCATCCACCCGAACAATAAAGAGATCCTGACCATGGCATTGACCCGCGAACAGATGGCGCAACGCGTTGCCCGTGAACTGAAGGATGGTTACTACGTCAATCTGGGCATCGGCATCCCCACCTTGGTGGCCAACTATGTACCCGCCGACATGGATGTGATGCTGCAATCGGAAAACGGCCTGCTCGGCATGGGCGAATTCCCCACCGAAAGCACCCTCGATGCCGACATGATCAACGCCGGCAAGCAAACTGTCACCGCCCGCCGCGGCGCCTCGATCTTCGATTCGGCACAATCGTTCGCCATGATCCGTGGCGGCCACGTCGACCTGACCGTACTGGGTGCTTTCGAGGTGGACGTGCAGGGCAACATCGCCTCGTGGATGATTCCTGGCAAGTTGGTCAAGGGCATGGGTGGGGCCATGGACCTGGTGGCCGGCGCCGACAACATCATCGTCACCATGACCCACGCCTCCAAGGACGGCGAGTCCAAGTTGCTGCCGCAGTGCAGCCTGCCGCTGACCGGTGCGGGCTGCATCCGCAAGGTGCTGACCGACCTGGCCTACCTGGAAATCGAAGACGGCGCCTTCATCCTGCGCGAGACCGCACCCGGGGTCAGCGTCGAGGAAATCATCGAGAAAACCGCCGGCAAGCTGATCGTGCCGGATGATGTGAAGGAAATGACATTCTGATTGCCCGCTACAGACTGCCCCTTGTAGGCACAGCTTTGTGCTGCGAAGGGGCCTGTTATGGGGTGGCCAACTTGCCACCCCTATAGCGCGAAGCTTTGCCTTACTGCCAGTGATGCCTTGATTCAAGGCCTCTGCAGGCTTGGCGTCAGCTTTCAGACGCGTATCATGGCTGCCTCAGCCTGGGAAACCCGCGTCACATGTCTATCCGATTGAAACTGCTGCGTAAGAAACTGGGGATGACCCTGGAAATGCTGGCCGAAAAGACTGGCATGACCAAAAGCTACCTGTCCAAGGTCGAGCGCGGCCTCAACACGCCCTCGATCGCCGCGGCGCTGAAACTGGCGAGAGCGCTGAACGTCAACGTCGAAGAGCTGTTCGCCGAAGAACAGGTTGGGCAGAGCCGCTACAGCCTGGTGCGCCATACCGAGCGCCAGGCTCTGGTTGGCGATGGGCAAGGGCCGGGGTACGCGGCCCTCACCAGTCAGGTTGGTCAGCGCAGCCTGCTGCCGTTTCTGATTCAGCCGCCGTCCGAGTTCAGCGACCCCACGTTCAAGGAACACCAGGGCGAAGAGTTCCTGTTTGTTCACGCAGGCCAGGTGGAAGTGGACTTCATGAGTGAGCGGGTGCTGCTGGAGCAGGGCGACGCCCTTCATTTCAACGCCCAGACGCCGCACCGGCTGCGCTCGGTAGGTGTCTCACCGGCGCAATTACTGGTCGTGGTTCACCACGCAGACGAGTGAAACATCAGGGGGGCAGGTATGCCCCTTGTTCTCAGCTGTGAAACGCCAGATCCATCGCACCAGCCCTCCCTTGCATAATCTGCATGTCGTTTTTTTGACGAATGAACCCATCGCCCATTGAATTTTATTATGGTGTCGGATCATTGACGTAGTGTCATTGTGCCCATAAGCTCAAATCAACAACGAAACAACTCCCGCAACACCGCGCCAATAACTAATTGATTTTCCTGTTTTTAGGAGGGGAGTATGCGCTCGACTCTGATAATCAAATCGATGTTCTTGCTGGTGATGCTAAGTGGTGCTGCCCGCGCGGCAGATTCGTATATAAATCAAAACAGTATCATTCCTGTTTCAACTGCAGGCTGGTTCTTTGCCTTTGCTGTCGTCGGTTTTGTTGCTGTTGCCAACCGCAGAAAGATCTGAACCGGATACCTTGTACCTGAAGTGACTGCCCATTGCCGCGAGTCCACAGGCATGGCTTGTGAATTCTCCAACCGTTGCTATATTCCCAGTAGCCCGTAGGGCCAATGTTTACAGGGCGTTGCAGCCGCGCTTGCAGCGTCAAGGCAAGGGCCTCCAGGAAGGTCGAAGCCATCGCGGCAGCTGTGCGCCGTGAAGCGGAGCGAGAGTTGGTGTGTTGTTCTCATTCAGTGCTCTTTGTCGGGCCATTTGGCCGGAGGGACCCTCATGGTGCGTTCAATGTTTGCCGCTTTGTGCATGCTGACGGTGTGGTCCGGCGCCGCTAACGCCGACCAGAGCAGTGCTCCCTACCTGCTCAGCCCCGGCGATGTGGTGATGGTTTCGGTGTGGCAGGAAGACAGCCTGCGTCAAGAAGCCACCGTACTTCCCGATGGCAGTATCACCTTCCCCCTGGCCGGGCGCATCAATGTGGCCGGGCTGGACGTGACAGCGGTCGAAAAGCAGGTCGCTGCCAAACTCGAAAAATACCTCCCCGACCCTAACGTCAGCGTTGTCGTCAAAAGCATTGCCGGCAACATGGTCTATGTGCAAGGCAAAGTGATCAAGCCCGGGCCGGTGCAAATGGCAGGCCCCACTGCGGTATTGCAGGCGTTGAGCATGTCGGGTGGTCTGGACAAGTTTGCGGATGAAAGCGAAATCAAGGTGGTCCGCGGCACGGGTGCTTCCCAAAAAATCCTGCCCGTGCGATATAAGGACCTGGTGTCTGGGCGGGACATGTCCACCAACATCCAACTTCAGGCTGGCGATACGCTGGTCGTCCCTTGATCTTGCCTTTAATAAGAACATTTAATGCCTCTTCTTAGAACAACTCGCATTGCAACGGCAATCCTGGTCTTGCCGTTTACGGACGCGGTACTGGCGGCAAATTGGCAGTCTACGGTGGTGGTACCGACATCCGTCGAATACGACAGCAACCCATTGCTGCTGACCTCGGGGGAAAAGGGCGTAACGCGCACGATCATCGCGCCGGATTACACCCTGATCGGCACTTTTGACCGTGACGAATTGAGGTTGGGGCTTGGCATGCATGTGCTGCGCTCGTCCGATACGGATATCGTCGATGACCGTGAAGACCCTGATATAAGCCTGGGCTGGCAGCGCACTACCGAGCGGGGCCGTTTCGGCCTGGTGGCGCGCTACAACGAAAGCTCGACGTTGTCGGGGACAGTACTGGATACCGGGGTGATTACCACCGACGGTACACAAAAGCTTTACACCTTGACTGGCAACTGGAGCCAGGCGGTGACCGAGCGCAGTACCTTGAGCAACGAAACCACCTACAACCGTGCCCGTTACGACATCAGTACGCTGACGGGCTACGACGAACTGGCGAACGTCTTTACCTGGACTTACGCCTGGAGCGAGCGGGCTGATCTGTATAGCCGTTTTGGTGCCCGGCGCTATGAGCCCGAAGAGGACCTTACCGCGACCGCTTCCAACAGCTACACCCCGGCAGTCGGCATCAAATACCAGCTTGCCGAGGGCTTTAGCGCCGACGCCCATGTTGGCGTCAACCAAGTGTCAGGTGACGATGGCGGCCGACGCGGGGAGGGTGGGGTTGCGTTGCTGTACACCGGCCCGCGTGCCGTTGCCAGCCTCAGCGCCGAGCGCAGCACGGTGGCAAGCGCCGAAGGCGGTTTCGCTGAGCTGGACCAGGTGCGTGGTGTGTGGAGCTATGCGCTGACCGAGTTGTCCCGGGTGGGCGCGGACGCCGCGTGGCAAGACAGCAAGGGGCAGTCGCCCAACACGCTGCAGACTTACAGCGTATGGGCCAGCCGCCAGTTTTCGCCTTACTGGGACCTGCGCCTGTCGCTGATGTACAAGGAGCGGCAGCAGGACCATGTACCGGATGCAACCGCTACGATCGTTGGTTTGACGTTGACGTACAGGTACCCCGACATCTGAACTTCAGGCAGGTGGCCCTATGAAGTCTGACTACGAGCTCTCCCTCAGAGATTACATCGCCATTATCAAGGACAGAGCCCTGGTGTTAGGGGTGAGTGCCGCAGTCATTCTCGCCGCGACCGTGGCCGTCGCGTTGATGGTGCCGCCGATCTACCAGTCGACCGGCACCATTCTGGTTGAGTCACAGCAGATTTCGCCCGAGCTGGTGTCGACCAACAACACCAGTTTTGCCGATGAACGCATCGAGGTGATCCGTCAACGGGTGATGACCCGCGAAAACCTGTTGCGCATCATTGGCAAGTACGACCTGTTCGCCGACAAGCGCTTCAGCGAAAGCGACAAGATCGACCAGATGCGCAACGCGATCGTGGTCGAAACCCTTACCACCTACGTGCGCGGTCGTGGTGAAGCGACCGTGGCGTTCAATGTGTCGTTCGAGCACAAGCAGGCACAAGTGGCCAAGGAAGTCGCCGACGAACTGGTGACGCTGTTCCTCAACGAAAACCTCAAGCAGCGCACCGAGCGGGCCAATGAAACCACCGAGTTCCTCACCCAGGAAGCCAACAAGCTGGGCGCCGAGCTGGCCAGCCTGGAGAACCAGCTGGCCGATTTCAAGCAGGCCCACGCCAATGCCTTGCCCGAGCACCAGACCCTGCGCATGAACATGTTGTCGCGTGCGGAGCTGGAGTTCCGTGAGGTCGACCGTGACTACAAGGCTGCCCAGGAAGAGCTGCGCTACCTGGAACTGGAGCTGTCTGCGGCCAATGCGGGCCTTGCCACCAAGGTTGCCGAAGGCACCCGGTCAACCCGTGCTGACCCGCCCGAGGACCTGCCAAGCCTGAAAGCCGAATACGCGCGGCTGATGACCCGCTACAAGGACGCCCACCCGGATGTGGTGGCGGTCAAACGCAAGATCCAGGCGCTCGAAGCCAGCGGTGGCCGCACTGCTGCAGCTTCTACGGTCAGCCTCGACGTGGCCCGTGTCCGCGCCAAAATGAGCGCCGCCCAGGTACGTATTGCCTCGCTGGCAGAGCAAAAGCGCGAGCTGACCCGGAAAATGGAAGGCTACGAAGCGGAGATCCTCGAGGCACCGCAGGTCGAGCGCGGCCTGGTGACTTTGATGCGTGACCACGACAACGCACGCAAGAAATACGAAGAGATTCGTGCCAAGGAAATGGGCGCAAAGATTACCGAAAGCCTCGAGCAGGAAAACAAGGCTGAACGCTTCGTACTGCTCGAGCCCCCCCTGTTGCCTGAGAAGCCGATCAAGCCTAACCGCAAGAAGATCGCTGCGCTGGGCCTGGTGTTGGCACCGGCCGGTGGCAGTGCGCTGGTGATGCTGCTGGAGATGCTCAATCAGCGTGTGCGCGGCGTTGGTGCCCTGGAAAGCCTGCTGGGCAAGCGGGTGCTGATGGCACTGCCCTATATCGATACCCGGGCCGACGTGGCCCGACGCAGGCGCTGGCGCAATCGCCTGATCCTGGCGGCACTGGCGCTGGCAGCTATCATGATAGGGCTGGTGCACGTGTTCTACATGCCACTGGATGTGCTGTTGTACAAAGTCATGTCTCGGTTTGTATAGGGAAAGCAGTGATGGACAGGATCAAGCCGGCTGTTGGCAACAATATTCATCAGGTTACCCCGGGTACCCCCCAGGCACTGTCTCCCGCCCCCGGTACGGCGCTGGCAGAAGTGCCGGGGCAGTTCGATTACGTGAACACCAAAGTGGTACCACTGCGTCCAGACCACCTGGAGCGTAACCGCATCGTCGCGTACAACAAGAACTCCAACATGAACGGGCCGATCGACCTGTTGCGTACGCAGGTGCTCAGGGCCATGGACGAGAACGGCTGGCGTACCTTGGCCATCACCTCGCCAACGCCGGAAGCGGGCAAGACAATGTTGGCGATCAACCTGGCCATGAGCATTGCCCACCACACCACCAAGACTGCGTTACTGGTGGACTTCGACCTGCGCCGGCCCAAGGTCGGCAGCTACCTGGGCCTGCCCATGGAGCAGGCACTGAACGAGCTTCTGGCGGACAAGGCCGAGTTGCAGGACTGCCTGGTCAACCCCACCTTGCCGCGCTTTGTGGTGCTGCCGACGCGGGTACCCGTGCCCCTGTCGACCGAGATGCTGTCCTCGCCCAAGGTAAACAACCTGATTGGCGAGTTGCGCAACCGCTACGAGTCGCGCATCTGCATTTTCGATTTGCCACCGCTGCTCAGCTCGGACGATGCGATCACCGTCATGCCCAAGTTCGACTGTGTGTTGCTGGTGGTGGCCAACGGGATGAACAACAAGAAGGAAATCGAGGATTGCCTGCATCACCTGGCCACGGTGAACCTGATCGGGACAGTGTTGAACAAGGCTGACGAACAGCCGCGTACCTATTACTGAGCCTTCTGGCCGTCCGCCTGTAGGTGCGGCCTTGTGCTGCGCCTACAGGGAACGAGCCCACTCAGCGCTCCCAGGGATACTGCAACTCCCACTGCCACGCATGCCGCACAATCTCCTCCAGCGAAGCGAACGCCGGGCGCCAGCCCAGCACGTGCATGGCTTTGCTCGCATCCGCCACCAGCCGTGGCGGGTCGCCGGCGCGGCGCGGTGCGTCAAGGGCATTGATCTGCCGCCCGGTCACTGCCCGGGCCGTATCGATCACCTCCTGCACCGAAAAGCCCAGGCCATTGCCCAGGTTGAACGCGGCACGCTCGCCACCGGCCCGTAAATAATCCACCGCCAGTGCATGGGCCGCCGCCAGGTCTGCAACATGCACGTAGTCGCGAATGCAGGTGCCATCCGGTGTGTCGTAGTCACGACCGAACACTGTCACCGCCTCGCGCCGGCCAGATGCAGCCTGCAGGATCAAGGGGATCAGATGGGTTTCCGGGTCGTGACGTTCCCCGAGCTGACCTTCCGGGTCAGCGCCCGCTGCATTGAAATAGCGTAGGCATACCGACTTCAAACCATAGGCCCGGTCGAAGTCCTCAAGAATCTGCTCGACCATCCATTTGCTCAATCCGTACGGGTTGATCGGCACCTTGGTGTGCGCTTCATCGATCGGCACGTACTGCGGGTTGCCGTAAACGGCGGCGCTCGAAGAAAACACCAGGTGCCTGATGCCGGCATTGACCATGGCCTGCAGCAGGGCAAGGGTGGCTGCGACGTTGTTCTGGTAGTACTTGCCGGGCGCGCTGACCGACTCGCCCACTTGAATGAACGAGGCGAAGTGAAACACAGCATCGAAGCGGCACACGCCAAACAGCACGTCCAGTGCGGCTTCGTCGGCGATGTCGAGCCTGGCCCACTGGATACCGGGGCCAGGTGAGACCAGGTCCGCGACCAGTACTTCATGGCCGGCGGCGAGCAGGTGCTTGACCATGTGCGAACCAATGTAGCCCGCACCACCCACAACCAGATATTTCATCCCCACCTCCTGGAATCTGCTGTTTACAGACGCAGTGAACACTCCCTGACACGTGCAGGTGGGATGATCATCTACAGGTGACCTGAGCGTAGATGGCCCTATGCTCTATTTCAAGAATAGCCAGTTGGACATGTAGGTGCCGTCGAAGGTAATGGTGTATTGCCCCTCCTTGTAGGCCACCGGCAGCGGTTTCAACTGCACCTGTGCATCGCGGGCGAACAGTTTCAGGCCGGCGGGTGCCTTGATGTTCAGGCTGCCTTCAAGGGGCTCCACATTGAACGGCGTCTTGTCATCGGCCTTGGGCATCGCACGGGTGCCCAGAGACAGCAGAAGCTCGCGCGACTGACCCAGTGGCTTGCCGTCCAGGCTCTGGACCACCACGCTGGCGTAAGGCGTTTTCGTATGTATCTGAATGGCACCCAGGTTGATCGGGCGGCCGCCCAGCCAGCCGCTGGCGGCCTGGGTCAATGGCGTGTCGATGGTGTAGATGCCTTGTTGCCAGTTGCGCCTGAGTTCGCCAGTGTCGGTCACCGACTCGGTGGCATCGGCGGCCAGCAGCGCTTGCCCCGGGTCGTGCAGCACCTGCGCGTCTGCCGGGATGGGTGCGGGTTTCAGCCAAGGCAATTCCGGCGTGTGTGGCAGGGCGATCTGCAACTGGCCCTTTTCCATGGCCGTGCGCAGCAGCGGTGAGTTACGCGGGGTGATCTCCTGGTTGTACAGGGTGGCAGGTGTCGGTGCGAACACGTAGCGAGTGGTGGCTGGTTTTACGTCCGCACGGCGATAGAGCAGGGCAGCGGCGGGCAGGGTGGCGATCATCGCCGGGTCGTTGTACGCGTGCCAGTTGTCCGCCGTGCGCCAACCCGGGTTGAACGCCTGTTGGCTGTAGGCGTATTGCAGCATGGCGTCCCAGCCTTGGTGGCTGGCGGTGCCGGCGATGTAAATCGGCAGCGAGTGACGGTCAGGCAGCGGGAAGGGCTCGGCGTTCCACTCGGTGACGGTCAGCGGTTTGCCGACGATCTGGGCGGCAGCAATCCAGTCGATCATGCCGTCGCTGGTCAGTGGGTTCTTCTCCAGTTGGCCTGTGTCGCCGTAGCTGTGGGCGTCGATGACATCGCCAACGCTCAGTGCCGGCAGTGCGCTAAGCCCATTGCCGCCCCAGGTGCTGGTGGTAGCAATGGGGACTTTCACGCCCACGCTGCGCAAGTGGGCGATCATGTCGGCATTGAAGCGTTGTTCCAGTTCGTTGAGCAACAGCTTCGACGGCCCATGCTCCCAGGCCCGCCAGGTCAGGTCGGCGGGCAGGTCAAACTGTTTGGCAAAGGCCTTGGCCGCCGTCATGTAGCGCGCGCTGTGGCGCGGTACATCCTTGTTCGGCATCAGGGCGTTGCCGTAATGCTGGGTCAGGTCATTCTCGTTGGTGATCAGCACGGCGGCGATGGCCGGGTCGTCCTTGTAGGCCAGGCCCGTGTATTCGTTCACATGGGTCAGGTACTGCTCGGCGAAGCGTTTCATCGCTTGCCGCATGCTGTCGTTCACGTAGGCGTAGCCCTTCAGGTCGACGCGGCCGTCCTTTTCAGGCAGCTCCCTGATGTCTTCAATATTGTCGTTGGCGGTAAACCCACGCTGCACATGCATGTCCAGCCAGATGTAGATGCCTTCGTCCTTGAGTGACTTGATCCACAGGTCGAGCTTGCGCAGCGATTCGGCGCTGAGTTGCTGGGTATCGCGCACCAAGGTGCCGTCGCCAAATACGTTGGGGCTGACCCAGGGCGAGTCGTGGTGATGCAGGCGCACCAGGTTGAAACCCAGTGCCGAAAGGCGTTTGGCTTGTTGGCGGATTTCGTCGTCGGGGCTTTTGAACAGCGAGTAGGCCGACAGGTTGGTGCCCCAGAAGCGTATCGGGGTGTTGTCGGCGAACATCAACTGGTCGCCGACCGCCTTGACGAAGCCACGCTTGCCGGCGGGTTTTTCTGCTGCGTTGAGGAACGACAGGTCCACCGGCGAGGTGCGCCAGTCCAGCTGGTCATCAGGCCAGTTGGCAGGGTCTGCCAGGCCGAAGCGCTCGCTGGGGGTAGGGCCGAGTTCGATGTCGCCAGTCACGTTGAGCACGGCCTTGAGCTGTTGGCGGCCGGCGCTGATCGGGTCCTTGTAGAGGAATGCGCGCAGCTCGGACGGGTTGCCGCGCTCGAAATAGACCTTGGCCAGTGGCGGGTCGAAACGCATTTCGATGCGTCGCCCCTGGTCGGCCTTGCCCCACGTCCAGCCGCGGTTGTCGGGCAGCAACTGCGGGGCTCCCATGTCGCCGGCGATTTGCGCCGGGTCGAACTGGAACACCATGCCGCCTCCCATGACACCGCTCTGGCGGCTGTGGGCGTCGAGGTCGAAGGCCCAGCTCAGGGTTTGCGCTTGTTCCTTACGGATGTCAGCCTGCAGGTCGAAGTCCAGTTCCTTGTTCTTGCCCTGCAGCGTGTAGTGGTAAGGGCCATTGACCTTGAAGTCGGTATGGAAACCGGTCCAGCTCCAGTTGGCAGCCCAGAAATCGAATTTGGCCTTCATGACCGGGCCACCGCCGTGTGTCACGGTAGGCAAGCCATTTTGCTCATCGACACTGACCTGCCAGTCTGAAGCCCAGCTGGCCAGCGGCAGCAGGGCCAGGCCGGCTATGGCCGAAAGGTGCACATAATGACGCAGGGACAGCCTGTTCATGCACTTTACCTGAGTTGTAGGTCGGGTTCTGCCAGTTCCATGACCTGGCTGTTGTGCAGCCGGCGAACCATCTGGATGTAGGCCACGCCCAGGCCAGCAATAGACCAGTACACCACCGGGATGAAGGTGATGCTGCTGACCGTGAAGATGATGACCAGAATGCCGATCAGCGTTGCCAGCAACACCCGGCCGAGCTGTCGTCGCTCGTCGTCCTTGTCGGCGAAGCTGAGCATGGCTCTACGGATACCCAGCAGCACCACGGCAAAGAACGCCACGAACAGGCCTAGCCCGATCAGGCCGACCCGCAGCGCGAGGTTGATGTAGGTGTTGACAATGTCGATGATGCCATCGCCCTGGATCATCGCCTGCATTTCGGGTGTGTTGCGGAAGTCGAAGGAGCCGAACAACGGATTGCGCTGGATGACGATCCAGGAGTTGTCCATCAGCCGTTCGCGGTAGGTGATGTTCTCTTTCTCGAGGTTGCCGATGAACGGCAGCAGGTCCAGCACCTTGTCGCCACCGGGCACCACGGTCAGCAAGGGCAACGCCAGCATGCCAGCCGCACCTAGTAGCGCCAGGCGCTTGAAGGCACCTTTGCCCAAGGCGATGAACACCACCACGATGACCAAGGTGCCGACCCACGGGCCGCGTGACAATGGCGCGAACAGCCCGGCGGCCAACAGCAGGGCACCCATGGCCCTGTGCAGTGGGCGTTGCACATAGCCCTGCACGAACAGGAACAGGCCGATGGCCACGCTCATCACGTAACCCAATACAATCGCCTGGCCGGTGGTGACGCTCGCCCGCAACGCACCGCCACGGCTGAGGTAGCCGGACATGCTCCAGGGTACGCCCATGGCGTCGACCAGGGCGCTGTACAGCAGCCAGTGGCGCACATACTCGGCCACGGCGATCAGTGCCATGACGAAAGAGGCGAGCACGAAGGCCAGCAGGGTGTCCTTGAAGTCGCTGATCTGGCGCAGGCCACGGCTGGCCACGTAATACGGCAGGAGTACGTCGACATACAGGTACAGCGCCTGGCGCAGCGTGTCGGTAAGGGTGGTTTCGCGCAAATAGAGCACGCTCATCAGCAGCAGGCCGGCCGCCAGCAATTTATCGGCCCAGGTGCGGCCAAAGCGCAGGGTGTCACTTTGCCGGCGCAGGTGCAGCGCGGCCGGCAGCAGCACGCAGAGGGTCAACAGGCGAATATGGTTCAGGTCGACCAGATAGTTGACCACGCCAAACCCGGGCACCTGTACCGAGGCTGGCGGTATCAGGAACAGCAGCATGTAGAACAGCGCCAAGGGGTTGTGCTCGCGGCGCCCGGCTAGCCACAGGACGACCGCGCCCACACCCAGGTACAGCCAGAAGCTGTGCGAGAAAAAAGCCAGCAGCGTCAGCAGGAACCACAGATTGCGCCGGCGCTTGTAGTCGCTGAGCGGAATCAGGTCGGTGGCAGGCCGCCGCGCCATCAGGAAGACCACGCTCGCCAAAAACAGGATGACGATCAACGCACGAAAATGTTCAGGCATTGGCTATGTACACCTTTCCCTTGGTGGGCAACGGCTAGCATCATGGCTAATTGAAACTATAGTGACTTTTAGCCAATCAGTCAGAGATTGAAGTCATGCCGTCGATTGATGTGTCAGCCGCCGCGAGCCTGCGCAAGCGGGCCCTGAGAGCCGGGTCGTGGAACCTGGTCTCGCAGGTGGCTTCACAGGTGATGCGCCTGGGCGGCAATCTGATCATGGCCCGCTTGCTGCTGCCGGAAATGTTCGGGGTGATGGTCATTGCCACCACTGTTTCGATACTGCTGCATTTGCTTTCCGATGTCGGCCTGCGCCAGAACATCATCCAGAGCCACCGTGGTGACGATCCGGATTTTCTCAATACCGCCTGGACCGTGCAGATCATCCGCGGTTTCCTGCTGTTTGCCCTTACCCTGCTGCTGGCCCTGGGGGCTTGGTTGGCGCAACTGGCCGAGCTGTGGCCGGCCGACTCCACCTATGCCGCTCCCGTACTGCCGATGGTG
The DNA here is from genome assembly GCF_043101865.1 of Pseudomonas sp. zjy_15. Classification (NCBI taxonomy): domain Bacteria; kingdom Pseudomonadati; phylum Pseudomonadota; class Gammaproteobacteria; order Pseudomonadales; family Pseudomonadaceae; genus Pseudomonas; species Pseudomonas sp. zjy_15. Next base: position 217,305 of record NZ_JBICII010000034.1, on the reverse strand, counting down.
CTGGCAGTAACCGGCTTGTCGGCGGCCATCTGGGGTTTCCAGTCCACCAAGATAGATGTGGCGGTACGAACTTTCCAACAAAAGCGCGTGGTGCTCGTCGACCTTGGCTCGCAGGTGGCCGGCCTGGTGGTCATGCTGGTGCTGGGCTTGCTGACCCATTCGATCTGGGCGCTGGTGTTATCAGGCCTGGTTTCGGCGGTGGTCTGGACCGTGCTGGGGCATACCGCCCTGGAGGGGCCCACCAACCACCTGCGCTGGGACCGTTCGGCGCTGACCGAACTGATCGTGTTTGGCCGCTGGATCCTGTTGTCGTCGATGGTCGGCGTGCTGGCGATGTACGGCGACCGCATGTGGTTTGGTGCCAGCATGTCGGCGGCGCAGCTGGGTGTGTATTCGATCGCCGTGCTGATCCTGGGTGCGGTGCAGACCGCGCTCATGAAAATTGTCGGCGCGGTGGCGCTGCCTGCTTTCAGCGAAGCGGCCCGGGCCGACGACAAGCAGCGCCTGAAAGCGCTGTATTTCCGCTTTCGGCTGCTGGTCGACCTGCTGGTGCTGTTCATTTGTGGTGGGTTCCTGACCGCCAGCCCATTGCTGATTGGCTGGATGTATGACGATCGCTACCGCGAAGCAGGGCCGATGCTGGCGATTCTTTCGCTATCGTTCATCGTATTGCGCTATACCTTGGCTCATCAGGTGTGGATTGCCTTGGGCCTGACCAAGTACCAGGCCATGGACAACATCATCCGCCTGGTCTCGTTGTGGGGACTGTTGCCGCTGCTGCTGGCGATTGGCGGGGTGGAGTGGGCTATCTGGGGGGTTGCCCTGCATGCTGTGCCAACGCTGGTGCTGGTTGTGTACGTGAACTGCAAACTGGATATCTTCAGCCTCAAACGTGAGCTGGTGGTACTGCCGATGTTGCTGGTCGGGGCGCTGTGCGGGGCACTGCTGACGGCCTTTTTCAACTGGCTGTAGCGCAGTTTGCCGGGTGTAACTTTCATGGCTACAGGTCACGGGATCATGGGGAAGCTCACTTTTTGTACTGCGCAGTTGGGTCGTAGAGGCTTTCTCCAGAGCTGTGTCTTGCTCGGCGTGGGGGGCGCAGTGTTCGGCGCCTCGGCGGCCGTTGCTGGCAAGACCGTCGAAAAGCCCGGGTTCGTGGTAATCAACGGCTGGGTATTACCGTCCCGTTACTTCCGGAACGCGTCAGCATGATCAAGGACTTTCAGCAGCAGAAGGCGCTGCGCGACCACTACGATTTCGGCATCATCGGGGCCGGCCCGGCGGGTATAACCCTGGGCTTGCGCCTGGCAGCCGCCGGCTGGAGCGTAATGATCGCCGAAGGCGGGGGCCGCGAATATGCGGCGTACTCGCAAGACTTGTACGCGTGCTCATCCACCGGCCTGGAGCTGTATGCCGAGGAATCCCGCCTGCGTTACCTGGGAGGCACCTCCAATCACTGGGCTGGCCGGTGCCGGCCATTCACGCCTTCGGATTTTGCCGTTGCCCCGCCAGGCGACTTGCCGGGTTGGCCAATTCCCTACTCGGAGATCGAAGGCTTTCTGCCGGCAGCGATGGAGATTGTCGACCTGGTGCCTGGCGCGGAATTTCGCGCGATGAATACCGGCCTCGATGGCGGTGACTTCGAGGCGGACTGCTTTCTGCTCAGCACACCGACCCGTTTTGCGCAAAAGTACGCTACAGCACTGGAACAGACCCCAGGTCTGGACGTATTCATCCACTGTAATTGCGTTGACCTGGAGTTCGACAAGGCTTCCGGCCACTTGGCTGCGGTGGTTTTGTCCGACTATGAGCGCAATCGTCAACGCCTGGTGGCAAGCAACTTCATTCTGGCCGCAGGCGCCATCGAGAATGCTCGGCAACTGTTGAACAGCGAGACCCTGGTGGCCGCAGGCGTGGTGAGCAAGGAAGGGCTGGTCGGCGGGTGTTTCATGGAACACCTGAACATCGAAATGGGCACTTTCATCCTCAAGTCCGGGCAGAGCCCGGAACCGCGCCAGTACTACACCACCGATGCTTTCGTCGACGAGTACAAGGCCGGTAAAGGCAATGTCACCGCCTCCTTGCTGGCTGATGTGCGAACCTATGGCCGCACTGCCGAGGTCAAGTATTTTCTCGAGAGCCTGGCCTGCGACATGGGGTTTGCCAGCAAGGTCGCCTTCGTCGCCAAGTTCAGCTGCCCCGGTGACGGCGTGATCGGCACCATGATCGAGCAGTTCCCCAATCTGCACAGCCGCATCTCGCTGCTGGACGAGAAGGATGCGCTGGGCGTGGCCAAGGTCAATGTCAATTGGGTGCTTAGCGCCGAAGACCGGCACACCATCAAGTGCATTGGCAGCGAACTGGCCAAGCAGTTCGCCGACATGGACCTGGGTTTCGTCAAGCTCAACGATTTCGTCTACGACACCTCGATACCGCTGAGAATGGCACCCCATGCCCATCACATGGGCACCACGCGTATGGCCGCCTCGCCGCAGTTCGGTGTGGTCGATGCCAACTGCAAGGTGTTCGGTACCGAAAACCTGTATGTCGCCGGCAGCAGCATTTTTGCCAAGGGCGGCGCTTCCAACCCGACCATGCCGCTGTTGCAATTTGCCTTGCGGCTGGCCGATCACCTCGATAACAAGATGAAAGCGGCCGGCAGCGCCGCAGCGTGATGCAGGTTGTACACGGGTGAGAGCGATGCGGTCAGCACCTAGAAGAACGAGACCGGAACGCCTCAGGACACTCCAGATTGTTCAGATCGCGAGGCCAGGCAGTATGAAGGGATGGATACGCAAGGCAGTGGCGCATTACGCCCATGCAACCGGGCGAGGTGGCAAGTTCTACAGGAGGTTCTGCAACCCCTCTGGTCTTGAATGGGGGGCCTATCTGGCCCGATGGGGCAACTTTCATTCGGTCGGCAGCAATTTCTACGTCAATACAGGCTGCAAGTTTCTCGACCCGTCGCTGGTACGTATCGGTAACAGCGTGGGCTTGTCCGACTGCACGTTGATCGGTCACGACGGGGTGGTATTGCTGATCGAGCATCGCTTTGGCAAGCACCTGGATTCGGTCGGCTTCATCGACATCAAGGACAACTGCTTCATCGGCCATGGTGCGATCGTGATGCCTCGCGTGACCATCGGGCCTGAATCCATCGTGGCCGCAGGGGCGGTGGTGACCAAGGACGTGCCGCCAGGCACTGTCTATGGTGGTAACCCGGCTGTGTTCATCTGTACCACCGAGCAGCTGATCCAACGGGTCGAGGCACGTTGCGAAGCCTACCCATGGATCGATCTGGTGAAGGAGCGCAACGGTGCCTACGACCCGGAAGTGGAACCGCTGCTGATGGCGCAAAGACGTCAGTATTTCTTCGGGGACAGCTGAAATGGCTAGCAAACCTGTGGATGTCATGGTGGTCAACTTCAATACCGCTGGACTGCTGCAGCCGATGTTCGATGCGCTGCGCCGGGCCGACAGCGAGCGGCTGGCCAGTTACCTGGTGGTGGACAATGCCTCGCGCGATGATTCGGTGCAGCGCATGGCCCAGGTGTGCCCCGAGGCACTGCTGCTGAGCAACAAGCAGAACGTGGGTTTCGGCCGGGCCAACAACCAGTTGTTGGCGCACCTCAAGGGCAAGTACGCCTTGCTGCTCAATACCGATGCCTTCGTTGCCACCGACTCGCTGCAGAAAACGCTCGACTACATGGACGCCCACCCGGAGTGCGGCGTACTGGGGGTGCGCCTGGAGGGGCGCGATGGCGACCTGCAGCCCAGTTGTCGCTACTTCCCCACACCGCTCAATGTGTTCGTCGGGCGCACCGGGCTGGGGCGGTTCTTCCCAGGGCTGAAGATGGTCGACGACATGAACTGGGACCACGCTTCGGTGCGCGAATGTGACTGGTTGCCCGGCTGCTTCTACCTGGTGCGCCGCGAAGTGCTCGACAAGGTGGGGTTGTTCGACCCGCGCTACTTCCTTTATTACGAAGAGGTGGACCACTGCAAGCGGGTGAAGGAGGCGGGCTGGAAAGTGGTGTACTACCCGCATACCACGGTGGTGCACATCGGTGGCGAAAGTTCCAAGTCGGTGGCGGAGCTGGAAGCCGCCAGCCGGCAGATCTCGTCCTACCAGATCGAAAGCGAGCTGCTGTACTTCCGCAAGCATCATGGGGTGGCGGGGCTGGCCCTGCACATGCTGCTGGTCACGCTGGGCGACCTGGTGCTGGCACTCAAGGCGCTGTTGAAACGACGCGGCTGGGGCGCCATCCAAGCCTGCTGGCGTCATTGCCGGGCAACCTGGTCATTGCTGTTCAAGACCCGGTACGCCAGCCAACCGACAAGGTAGGTGGAGCCATGTTCGAGAATATTCGCGCCGACCTGCGTGCCCATGGCGGGGACTGGGGCGCCCAGGGCTTCTGGGTATTGCTGGTGTACCGCTTTGGCCGCTGGCGTTATACGCTGCGCCCGGCACTGCTGCGCAAACTGTGCTCGCTCATCTACAAGGTGCTGTTCAAGTTCGTCCAGATCATCACCGGTATCGAACTGCCTTGCGAGGTGGTGATCGGGCGCAACTTCGTCATCGATCATTTTGGCGGCATCGTTGTCAGCGGCTATGCCCGCTTCGGCGATGACTGCCGTATCCGCAACGGCGTGGTGGTGGGCCTGAAGAATGTCGACGAGCCGATTGCCCCGGTGTTCGGCAATAACGTCGACATTGGTACCGGGGCCAAGGTGCTGGGCAGTATTCGCATCGGCAACAACGTGATCATCGGCGCCAATGCCGTCGTGCTGGTAGATGTGCCTGACAATTCACTGGCAGTGGGGGTGCCGGCCATCATCAAGGCCCGGCAACCGGCCGCCACGGCATCGGTCGAGTGAGGCCTATGGCAACGGTGATCGGCGTGGTGGTGATCGGCCGCAATGAGGGCCAGCGTCTCGAGCGCTGCCTTGTTTCGCTGGCGCAGGGGGCGGACAAGGTCATGTACGTCGACTCGGGGTCCACCGATGGTTCGCTGCAATTGGCCGCCAACCTTGGCGTGGCAGTGCTGGCGCTGGACATGAGTATCCCGTTCACTGCCGCACGCGCCCGCAATGAAGGTTTTGCCGCCTTGCAGCGCCTGTTGCCATCGATGCAACTGGTACAGTTCGTCGATGGCGACTGCGAGGTGAATGCCACCTGGCTGGCCACTGCGCAGGCTTTTCTTGAGCAGCACCCCACAGTGGCAGTGGTGTGTGGTCGCCGGCGTGAGCGCTTCCCGCAGCGCTCGGTGTACAACTTGTTGTGCGACCTGGAATGGGATACCCCGGTCGGTGAGGCCAAGGCCTGTGGCGGCGATGCGCTGATGCGGGCAGACGCCTTTGCTGCCGTGGGTGGCTTCCGTCCTGACCTGATCGCCGGAGAAGAGCCGGAACTGTGCGTGCGTTTGCGGGCCAACGGCTGGAAAGTCTGGCGACTGGCTGCCGAGATGACGCTGCACGATGCCGACATGACCCGTTTCAGCCAGTGGTGGCGGCGTAGCCTGCGCGCTGGGCATGCCTATGCCGAGGGCGCCTACTTGCATGGCCAGCCACCCGAGCGGCACTGGCTGCGCGAGTCACGTCGGGCCTGGTTGTGGGGCCTGGGCATACCTTTGGTGATCGCGCTGGCCTGCCTGCTGCTGGGCGGCTGGGGCCTGCTCTTGCTGTTGATCTACCCACTGCAGGCCGTGCGCCTGGCCCGCCGCGGCGGCAAGTCGACGCGCGAGAACTGGCTGCAGGCTGTGTTCCTGGTGTTGGGCAAGTTTCCGGAAATGCTCGGCCAGCTGAAGTTCCTGCGCCACCGTCTTGCGGCTGGCAAATCGGCTTTGATCGAGTACAAGTGAGAGAAACCCATGAAGCTCGGCACCCTCGTGAAAAGCGTGTTTATCTTGCAACCGGGATACTCGTTGCGGGCGTTGCACAACAAGTACAAGTTGGCGCGGCAGATCGCCAGGCAGTGGCCTGAGCTGAACGGGTTCATGCAGCGCATGACGGCGGCGCTGGGCCCGCATGGTCTGCAGCGTCTGGGTGTGGATTGTATCGGTGTCGTGCAATGGCCTTACATCAGCCGATGCTGGGAGGCGCCACAGCGTCTGGATGTGGTGGCTTCACACTTTGAACGGGTGGCGGGGCAATTCCCGGCGTTGCTATTGCTGGGCCGCGACGAAAACCTGAGGCTGTGTGACCTGTCCAGCCATTCGCCGGGCTGCTGCCTGGTACTGGACCGGCCAATCTGGTTCAAGCGCGAAGGCGAACTGGTGCTTAACTTGTTCCAGGCCGACCTGCGTGTGGCATCCCTGGCCTTCACCCTGGGCCGCAGCCAGGGTGAGACAAGTCTGTTCATCGGTGCGGTGCAGGGCATTCACAAAGGCGTCGACAGCGAAACCTCGCTGGCCATCTACCGTGACCTGACCAAGGACTTCGAAGGGCTGCGGCCACGCAGCCTGTTGCTCGAAGCGTTGAAATGCCTGTGCAGGACCCTGGGTGTGACGCAGCTGTATGCCGTCAGCGACGCCTGCCGGCACCATCGCCATCCCTATTTTGGCAGCGACAAGGGCCAGGACCTGGCGGCCAACTACGACGTGATCTGGCAAGAACACGGTGCCACAGCGTCTGACCGTGAGGATTTTTTCAGCCTGCCATTAGCGCCGGCGCAACGGGCGGAAACTGACATCCCGGCCAAGAAACGGGCGATGTACCGCCGCCGCCAGGCATTGCTCGACGATGTTTTCACCCGTTTGCAGGCAGCATTGCCAAGCAGCAATCACAACCTTGGACTACAAGGAAAACAGGGGGATGCATTTGCTGTGAGTGCATCGGCAGTAGACGGACCGCCCGTAGTCGACAGCCTGAAGTGAAGGTTGCCAGGGAAGGTTGGTCATCAAGCGGGTTTGGATCTGGATTCGTATGCGCATTGCTTACTTCATCAATCAGTACCCGAAAGTCAGCCACAGTTTCATCCGTCGCGAAATTCTGGCGCTGGAGCGCCAAGGGGTCGAGGTGCAACGTATAGCCCTGCGTGGGTGGGACGCCGAAGTGCAGGATGCCGAGGACACAACCGAACGGGGCAAGACCCGCTACGTATTGCAAGGTGGGCTCAAGGGGTTGTTGGCACCGACGTGGCGGGTACTGCGTACGCAGCCGCGGCGGTTTTTCCAGGCGCTGTGGCTGGCCATGCGCCTCGGCTTGCGGGCCGACCGTGCCTGGCCCTACCACCTGGTCTACCTGGCCGAGGCCTGCCAGGTGCTGCAGTGGTTGCAGGCAGGGGAGGCGACACATGTGCACGCGCATTTCGGCACCAACTCTACTGAAGTGGTCATGCTGGCCAACGCCCTGGGCGGGCCGGCATACAGCTTTACCGTGCACGGCCCTGAAGAATTCGACAAACCACAGTTCCTGCACTTGGGTGAGAAAGTACGGCGCGCCGCCTTTGTCGCGGCGGTGAGCTCGTACGGGCGCAGCCAGCTGTACCGTTGGGTGGCGCACGAGCAGTGGGGCAAGGTGAAGGTGGTGCATTGCGGCCTGGAGCGTGGGTTTCATGAGGTGGCGCCGGTCAATGTGCCGCCGGCACCAAGGCTGGTGTGTGTCGGGCGCCTGTGCGAACAGAAGGGCCAGCTGCTGTTGCTGGAAGCGGCGCGCTGTCTCGCTGCCCAGTCGATCGCCTTCGAGCTGGTGCTGGCGGGTGACGGTGAAATGCGCGAGCAGATCGAGGCCTTGATTGCCCGGCACGGCTTGCAGCAGCAAGTGCGTATCACCGGTTGGATCAGCAGTGCGCAGGTACGCGAGGAAATCCTGGCCGCCCGTGCGCTGGTGCTACCCAGCTTCGCCGAGGGCTTGCCCGTGGTCATCATGGAGGCCATGGCCTTGCGCCGGCCCGTGCTGACCACCTATGTAGCGGGTATCCCCGAGCTGGTGCGGCCTGGCGAAAACGGCTGGTTGTTCCCTGCCGGTGCCGTGGACGAGCTGGCAACAGCCATGGCCGACTGCCTGGCGCAACCGGCCGAGGTACTGCAGCGCATGGGCGAGGTGGCCTACCAGCGTGTAGTGCAACGGCATGACATCGACACCGAGGCGGCCAGGCTGGCCGGCTATTTCAAGGCATACGCATGATAAGTGTATTGGGTTGGTTACTGGGCCTGTTGGCGATCATCGTCCTGGTGCCGGTGTTGGTCCTGGTGTTGCAAGTGTTGCTGGCTTGCCTGCCGGCGCGGTCGAGGCCCGAGGGCATTGGCGAGCGCCCGCGAGTGGCGGTGTTGGTGCCCGCCCACGATGAGGCGTTGGTCATTCGTGCGATGCTGGCCAGCGTTACGCCGCAGCTGCTGGACGGCGACCGCTTGCTGGTCGTGGCAGACAACTGTTCGGATGACACGGCCCGGTTGGCACGCGCGTCCGGCGCCGAAGTGGTAGAGCGCCGCGATACGCGCTTGCGCGGCAAAGGTTACGCATTGGATTTCGGCGTGCGCCACCTGGCTCAGCGGCCGCCCGAGGTGGTCATCGTGGTGGATGCCGACTGTCAGGTGGGCGAGGGGGCGATCGACTGCCTGGCGCGCCGCTGCCTCGAACTTGGGCGCCCGGTACAGTCGCTGTACCTGATGCGTGCACCGGCAGGTGCCGGGTTGAGAGTGCAGGTTGCCGAGTTTGCCTGGCGGGTCAAGAACCTGGTGCGGCCACGCGGCTGGGCGCGCCTGGGCCTGCCATGCCAGTTGATGGGCGCGGGCATGGCGTTCGGCTGGCACGATCTGAGCCTGATCAACCTGGCCAATGGTCATCTGGTCGAGGATGTGAAGCTGGGCCTGGACCTTTGCCAGCAGGGTAAGCCCCCTGCTTTCTGCCCCGAGGCACTGGTCACGAGCCAGTTCCCGCTCAGTCAGCAAGGCCTCAACAGCCAACGCACCCGCTGGGAGCATGGCCATCTGGGCTTGATGCTCGCCGACGCACCCAAACGGGCGAAGGCTGCAATCACCCAGCGTAACGCTAGCCTGGCGGCCTTGACCCTGGACCTGCTGGTACCGCCCCTGGCGTTGCTGGTGCTGGCCTTGCTCGGGCTTAACCTGGTGACCTGGCTGGCGTACCTGCTGTTCGGCCTGGCGCTGCCCGCGTGGCTCGCCTTGGCCGGTTTGGCCTTGCTGGCCTTTGCCGTGGTGTTGGCCTGGGCGCGCTTCTGTCGTGAAGTGATACCGTTTTCGGTGTTGTTGTACGCGCCGTTCTACGCGGCCAGGAAAATTCCCTTGTACCTGAGCTTCCTGATCAAGCGCCAGGTTGAATGGGTGCGTTCAAAACGGGATGACGACTGATGGCTCAGTGGCAGAATCGCTGGAAGCGAGTGATCGACCAACTGGACGTGATCGCTGATGACGCCGCCGTGCAGCATCTGCTCGACCGCCTGGCCACGCCGGACACGGGCACCGTGCTGGGTTTCGTCAACGCCCATGCGATGAACCTGGTGGTGCGCGATGGTGGCTACAGCCAGGCACTGTCGGCCGCAGATGTGCTGCTGCGCGATGGCGCCGGCATGGCGATCCTGTATCGCGGCCTGGGCCTGGAGCCCGGGCTCAACATGAATGGCACTGACTTCATTCCCAGGCTCATGGCTGCTTACCGAGGGCGCAAGGTCGCCTTCTGGGGCACCCGGCAACCCTACCTGGACCAGGCTGCGCAGCGCTGTAAAGCCGAGTTCGGCATCGTGCCAGTGTCGGTTCACGATGGCTTTGCCAGCGTTGAAACCTATCTGCAGTTGGCCCGCAAGCAGCAGCCCGAGCTGATCGTGCTGGGCATGGGCATGCCCAAGCAGGAGGCGGTGGCAGCGGAGTTGGCAGCCACTGGTGGGGCATGCCTGATCGTGTGCGGTGGGGCGATCCTGGATTTTCTCGGCGGCAAGGTCAGCCGTGCCCCCGAATGGCTGCGGCGTTTGGGGGGCGAGTGGCTGTACCGCCTGCTGCGCGAGCCCAAGCGCCTGTTCATGCGTTATGTGGTGGGCAATCCGCTATTCCTGTTGCGCACCCTGTTGTACCGGAGGGCGGCGGTTTCGGCCAGACGGGCCCTGTGAATCGGTCAAAATTCGCACAAGCCATGATTCCGGATACGCCACTAGCGGGTGGCTGCTACAGTGATATCAATGGCTTGAAGGCTCCACGAACCTGCTGCACTGGCTTTGCATAAGTCTGTTTTCAAGACTTGCTGTTTGATGGAAGGCACTTGCTACGCTCATTTTGATGAGGTCTGAAATGGTTTTCGAACCCAGAAGCAGTCGTTCCTTACTCCAGAGAAGAAGCAGTGTCAGTAACGCCATCCAGGCCGGCCTCGATGGTATTGCCGTCACCGGTATTGCCTGGTACCTGATCTACGACCAGTTCGGCTATATCACATCCGATTACGTGATCATGCTGCTGTTGCTGATTGGCGCACTGGCAGTCATTTATGATCATTACGCGATCTACCGCACCAATGTCGGGCTTTCGATCAAGGCGTTCCGCCTGTTCAAGGCCTGGTCGGCAACGTTTTGCTTCCTGGTCGTCATGGCGTTCCTGACCAAACAGAGCGAAACCTATTCACGGCTATTGGTGGTGCAACTGTTCGTCATTGGTTATTTTGCCCAGTTATTCTTGCATTTTGCCGTGCGCGAACTGCAAAAGCGCTTTAGCGCGCATGCGCGCCTGGACAATGCGCTGATCATCGGCAACGGTGACCTGGCCAACTTCCTGTATCAGAAAATCAGCAACAACCCGTGGTTCGGCGAGCGGGTGCTGGGGTGCGTGCTACTCGACAAAGGCGACGGGCAGGGGCTGGAGAGTGCCGAGGGCAAGCAGCGCCTGCCGGTGCTGGGGCATATTGGCGACCTCGACGAACTGGTGGCCCAGCACGGCATTCGTACGGTGTATCTGGTGACGCCACTGGGTGGCTCCGAGGTCATCAACGACGTGTATTTCAAGTTGCTCGACAAGTGCATTGCGGTGAACTGGGTGCCGGATATCTTCTCGTTGCGCCTGATCAACCACAGCGTGCGGGAAATTGCCGGCATTCCGGTGCTGACCTTGTCGGAGACACCCTTGACGGGCATGAGCCTGTTCTTGAAAAACCTTGAGGACCGGGTGCTGGCCGCGTTGATTTTGCTGTTTGCATCACCCGTGCTGCTGGCTGTTGCGCTGGCCATCAAGATCGATAGCCGCGGGCCGGTGTTCTTCCGCCAGGAACGTACCGGCTGGACAGGCGAATCGTTCCGTATCTGGAAGTTTCGCAGCATGCATGTTCACCAACCGGAAGAAGGGGTGGTCAAGCAGGCGCAGAAGAATGACCCACGGTTGACCCGGGTCGGTGCCTTCATCCGGCGTACAAGCCTTGATGAACTGCCACAATTGTTCAATGTACTGACCGGGGAAATGTCCCTGGTAGGGCCGCGGCCACACGCCTTGCAACATGACACCCTGTATTCGCAGGATATCGTCGACTACTTTGCCCGCCACAATATCAAGCCAGGCATGACGGGTTTGGCGCAGGTGCGCGGGTTCAGGGGGGAGACCAAGGATATCGAGCAAATGATCCAGCGGGTCGACTCGGACATCGAGTACATCAACAACTGGTCGTTGTGGCTGGACTTTGTGATTCTGGTGCGCACGCTTAATGCCTTTACGGGTAAGCAGGCTTATTGAGCAACGCACGCCCGCATCGACTGTGTACCGCCAGTTAGTCCTTGTTCAACGGATGCAACTCCCTGAACCCCCGCGCTTCTTCCACCAGCCAGTCATGCACTGCCCGCGCACCCGGCTGGTTCAAGCCGCCTGGCGGGTAATGCACCACATAACGCTTGTGGTTGGCGATCGGTACACCAAACGGCACGATCAGTGCCCCGCGTTCCAGTTCATCATTGAGCAGCGTGCGCCGGGCAATCGCCACGCCGATCCCGGCAATCGCCGCCTCGATGGTCAGGTGGTTGCGGTTGAAGGTGTGCCCGCGCCGTACATCCAGGCCGGCGGCGCCGATGCCTTCCAGGTAGAACTCCCACTCAGCATATTCCGAACTGCCACGCCAGGCGGTGATGTCATGCAGCAGCGGGTAGTGCGCCAGGTCAGCCGGGCCGTGCAGCGGCGGGCGCCCGCGCAGCAGGGCAGGCGAGCACACCGGGAAGATCTGCTCGTCCAGCAGCGGCGTCGAGAGCATGCCTGGGTAACTGCCATCGTTCAGGTCGATGGCCAGGTCGAAGTCGCCCGGCGTCAGCGCCTGGGCACTGTCCTCAGCCACCAGGCGCAACTCGATGTCCGGGTAACGTTGTTGAAAACGCGGCAAGCGCGGCGTGAGCCATTTGGCCAGGAACGACGGGATCGAACGCACACGCAACGTGCCGCGGATTTCTCCCGCGTCCAGCCGCAGCAGTTCGGCCTCGATATTGCCGTAGGCCTCGGCCACCGTCTGGGCCAGGCGTTGCCCCTCGGCGCTCAGCTCCACGCCGCGCGCCCGGCGCAGGAACAGCCGGTAGCCCAGGCGCTCTTCCAGTTGGCGCATCTGCTGGCTGACCGCGCCCGGGGTGATGTGCAGCTCTTCGGCACAGCGGGTGAAGGACAAGTGCCGGGCTGCGCAGGCAAATACATGCAGCCAGACGAACATCTGACCATTGAGTTGTCGTCGCATCGTTTAGTACCGCTAAAGGCTTGCTTAGGAGGTTTCGTTGGTCATCCGTGAGCCATCGCGTCAGTATCGCGCAAAATCGCAACAACGCTCAATTTCTCCAGACAACTCTATCTTGGATGCATATCAGGGTAGGGGCAGGCATTAGCATGGCTATCAGTGTTTTCGACCTTTTCAAAATTGGCATCGGGCCTTCCAGCTCCCACACCGTCGGCCCGATGCGCGCGGCGGCCACCTTTGCCCAGGCCTTGCGTGAGCAGGGGCTGCTGGCCCGGGTAACGCGCGTGGAAGTGCGGCTGTATGGCTCGCTGTCGGCGACCGGGGTTGGCCATGCCACCGACCGCGCGTGCCTGCTAGGCTTGATGGGCCAGTGGCCGGACCGTATCGACCCGGCCACCATCGAGTCGCGCATTGGCCAGGTGCTGCAGGAAGACTGCCTGATGCTCGACGGTAGCCATCCGCTGGCCTTCGACTATGGCCGTGACATGCTGCTGCTCGACGAGAGCCTGCCTTATCACCCCAATGCCATGAGCCTGGAAGCCATGGACGGGCAGCACAGCCTGTTGAGCCAGACCTATTTTTCGGTAGGCGGCGGCTTCATCGTCGAGCAAGCCGAGATCGATGCGCCGGCAAGCGAAGCGAATGCCGTGATGCTGCCTTATGAGTTTGACAGTGGTGCTCAACTGCTGGCGTTGTGCAAGGCCCACAACCTGAGCGTGGCGCAACTGATGATGGCCAACGAATGCGCCTGGCGCCCGGAGGCCGAGGTGCGCGAAGGCTTGTTGCGCATCTGGGCGGCCATGCGTGAGTGCGTGGCGAACGGCCTGCGCAACGAGGGCGTCCTGCCAGGCGGCTTGCACGTCAAGCGCCGCGCTGCGCGGTTGCACCGCAGCCTGCAGGAGTTGGGCAAGCCCAACGTGATCGGCTCAACCCTCAGCGCCATGGAGTGGGTGAACCTGTTCGCCTTGGCGGTCAATGAGGAGAACGCCGCGGGCGGGCGCATGGTTACCGCGCCCACCAACGGTGCCGCTGGCATTATCCCGGCTGTGCTGCATTACTACATGAAGTTCAACCCGACCGTTTGCGATGCCGATGTCGTCGATTTCCTGCTGGCGGCTGCGGCGGTCGGTATTTTGTGCAAGAAAAATGCGTCGATCTCGGGGGCAGAGGTAGGCTGCCAGGGCGAGGTGGGTTCGGCCTGTTCGATGGCTGCCGCCGGCTTGGCCCAGGTGCTGGGGGCGACGCCGCCGCAGCTGGAAAACGCGGCCGAGATTGCCCTGGAGCACAACCTCGGGCTCACTTGCGACCCCGTGGGTGGCCTGGTGCAGGTGCCCTGTATCGAGCGCAATGCAATTGCTGCAGTAAAAGCGATCAATGCCGTGCAGATGGCGCTGCGGGGGGATGGCGAGCACTTCATCTCGCTAGATCGGGTGATCCGCACCATGCGTGATACCGGGGCGGACATGCATGCCAACTACAAGGAAACCTCGCGCGGCGGTTTGGCGGTCGCTTTTGTCGAGTGCTGAGTTTCAACGCGGTCAACTGGAGCGGCCTTGTGTCTCGATGGGCCGCTCCTGAACCAGATTGCGTTGACCGGTTGGGTCAGAACTGAATCAGCGGCCTTTCTGCTTCGCTGCCAGGAAGCTCGCACGCATGTCCTTGGCCCAGCCATCCAGCACCGGCTTGACGTCGTTCAAGGTCAGCTTCTGGGTATCGTTTTCCAGCTCCTGGCCCGCGCCCTTGCGTACCACCTGGGCCAGCACCTTCTGGCTGGCGCCGTCCAGGAACGCTGCCTCCACACCGACATCCACGTCCTGGTCGCGGCCACCCATGGCGGTATTCACTCCCGCCGCGATAAGCGCGATAGGGATCACCTCGTAAGGCCTGAGGCCCTCGTTACTGGTGGACACTGCCGTGATCGCCGGGCGTATCACGATCACGCCCGGGCCAGGCCCCTTGGCCAGAGGCATCACGCTGCTCATTTCCCTGCGCAGGGCCTCGTTGAAGTAGCGGGTGATTTCCTGCAGCGTCTGCTGCGAGATAACCGCTGTTGGCTGCGGTTTGGGGTAGAACTGGCTTGGCTCGACGAACACCTGGCTGTACTGGTTGATATTGACCTTGGGGTCGATCCAGCGCATCACCGGGTCACCCGACGGGCTCTTGGCCTCTTGCAGCCGGCTGTAATCCTTGAGGAAGCCGGAGTAATCCTTGGGGTCCACGCGGTTGCTGGAGCAGGCGGCCACGGCAAGCAGCGCGGCGCACAACAGGGTAATGCGAGGCAATGATTTCATGATGAAAAGGCATCCATGAGAGGTCGGCCTCAACAACGCTAGCAGGTGCGAGGCAGTTGGCCAGTGGACGGGGCAATCCTCTTTGAAAAGTACAGAATGCGTGACCGGGACGCGCTCGCCCTGAGTGGCGCTGCAAACGTTGTTGCCCACTCAACCCAGGGCCTCACGCAATCGGTACCACAACATGCCCAGCGCCAGCAGGGGGGAGCGCAGGGCCTTGCCGCCGGGGAAGGTCAGGTGCGGCACGGCGCTGAACACATCCAGGCCGTGGCTATGGCCGAGGGCGATGCTTTCGGCCAGCAGTTTCGCCGTCCAGTGCGTCACGTTCAGCCCGTGCCCGGAATAGCCTTGGGCGTAATACACGTTGGGGTGCTGGCCAAGGCGCCCGACCTGGGGGAACCGGTTGGCGGTGATGCCGATCATGCCACCCCACTGGTAGTCGATGCGCACGTTGGCCAGTTGCGGGAACACCTTCAATACCTTCGGCCGCATGTACGCGCCGATGTCTTTAGGGTCGCGCCCGGAATAGTGGCAGGCGCCACCGAACAGCAGGCGGCGGTCTGCAGTGAGACGGTAGTAGTCCAGGCCGACCTTCTGGTCGCACAGCGCCATGTTCTGCGGGATCAGGCTGCTGGCCAGCGCTTCGGGCAAGGGTTCGGTGGCCACCACATAGCTGCCGGCCGGGAGCACCTTGCCACTCAGGCGCGGTTCCAGTTCATCGAGGTGAGCGTTGCAGCCCAGCACCAGGCTGCTTGCGCGCACCTTGCCGCGCGCCGTGTACAGCGTCAGCCTGGGCCCGTGCTCAATGCGCAGGACCGGGCTTTGCTCGAAAATGCGCACGCCCAGGCTGTGGGCCGCGCGGGCTTCGCCCTGTACCAGATCCAGCGGGTGCAGGTGGCCCGAGCCCATGTCTACCAGGCCGCCAGCGTACTGGTCGCTGGCGACGATCTCGTTCAACTGCCCGGCGCCGACCAGGCGTGTTTCATGGCGATAGCCCAGGGCGGCCAGGTCGTCCTGTTCATCCTTGAAAGCGGCGAACTGCGCATCGGTGTTGGCCAGTTCGCAGAAGCCCCAGCGCAGATCGCAGGCAATACCGTAGCGGGCGATGCGGTTGGCCACCAGTTCCACTGAGTCTATGCCGGCCTGTTTCAGGTAGCGCACACCGTCCTGCCCGACATGCCGGGCAAAGCCGCTGACATCATGGCCGATACCGCGAATCAGTTGGCCGCCATTGCGCCCACTGGCGCCCCAGCCGATGCGCCGGGCTTCCAGCAGCACCACCGAGAGGCCGCGCTCGGCCAGCTCCAGGGCGGTATTGACCCCAGTCAGCCCGCCGCCGATCACGCATACGTCGGCCGTCAGTTCACTGTCCAGGCTGGGGTAGGGTGCCGCGTCGCGCGCTGTGGCGGCGTAGTACGAGGCGGTGTGTTGGGTATTGAAAGACATGAGCGTTCTCGACTCAGCGGTTGGACTTGATCTTGCTCCAGGAGCGGGTCATGACGCGCATGATTTTCGGGCTCGGGGTGCTGGAGATGTACAGCTTGTCCAGCACCTCCTGGGGTGGATAGATCTCGGGATTGTTCACCAGCGATGCATCCATGTAGGCCTTGGCGTCCGGGTTGGCATTGGCATAGCCGACCGTGGCGCTGACCTTGGCGATCACTTTGGGGTCGAGCAGGTAGTTGATGAACGCCAGGGCCTGCTCGGGGTTGTTGGCGTCCTTGGGGATGGCCAGCAGGTCGAACCACAGGTTGCTGCCTTCCTTGGGAATGCTGTAGGCGACCTTCACGCCGTTCTTCGCTTCTACGGCGCGGTTGGCAGCCTGGAACACGTCGCCGGAATAGCCGAACGCTACGCAGACATTACCGTTCGCCAGGTCCGAGACGTACTTGGACGAGTGGAAGTAGGTGATGTAGGGGCGCAGTTCGAGTAGCCGGGCCTCGGCCTTGGCGTAATCGCCCGGTTTTTCGCTGCGCGGGTCCAGGCCCAGGTAGTTGAGCACGGCCGGGAACAGTTCGTCGGGCGAGTCCATGAATGCCACGCCGCACTGCTTGAGCTTTTTCAGGTTCTCGGGCTCGAACAGCACCGCCCACGAGTCGATATGGTCCACACCCAGTGCCGCCTTGACCTTGTCGACGTTGTAGCCGATGCCATTGGTGCCCCACAGGTAAGGCACGGCGTACTGGTTGCCGGGGTCGTTCTGTTCAAGTTGCTTGAGCAGTTTGGGGTCCAGGTGCTGCCAGTTCGGCAACTTGCTGCGGTCCAACGGCAGGAAGGCCCCGGCCTGGGCCTGGCGGGCGAGGAAGTGGTTGGACGGTACCACCACGTCATAACCTGTGCGCCCGGCCAACAGCTTGCCTTCGAGGGTTTCGTTGGAGTCGAACACGTCATAGACCACCTTGATTCCGCTGCTGGCCTGGAAATCGGCCAAGGTGGTGTCACCGATGTAGTCGGTCCAGTTGTACACACTGACCGTGGGCGTGGCCTGGGTGGTGGTGGCGAACAGCAGGGTGAATGCAGCGGGGATCAGGGCTTGCAGATGACGCATGGGAACACCTCGTTGGTCTTGTTCTTCGAGTTCGGAGCAGGCTTGCCTGTGCATGGGGTGCAAAGCACCCCCGCAGTGGATCAGACACTCAGCATCAGGAATTCACGCTCCCACGAGCTGATGACGCGCTTGTAGTTCTCGTGTTCGGCGCGCTTGACCGCCACGTAGCCCTGGACGAATTGCTTGCCCAGGTACTGCTGCACGGTTTCGCAGTCTTCCATGTGCTGCAGCGCATCTTCGATGGTGATCGGCAGGCGCAGGTTGCGTCGTTCATAGGCACGGCCCTGCACTGCTGCGCTAGGGTCGATCTGCTCGACCATGCCCAGGTAGCCGCACAGCAGGCTGGCAGCGATGGCCAGGTACGGGTTGGCATCGGCGCCCGGCAGGCGGTTTTCCACCCGCATCGCCTCCGGGCTGGACGTAGGCACGCGCAAGCCGGCGGTGCGGTTTTCTACACCCCACTCGACGTTGACCGGTGCCGAAGTATCCGGCAGGAAGCGGCGGAACGAGTTGACGTTGGGCGCGAACATCGGCAGCAGCTTGGGGATGTACTTCTGCAAGCCGCCGATGTGATGCAGGAACAGCGGGCTCATGCTGCCGTCTTCGTTGGCGAAAATCGGTTTGCCCGTGGCGATGTCGACCACGCTCTGGTGCAGGTGCATGGCACTGCCGGGTTCGTCGGTGATCGGCTTGGCCATGAACGTGGCGGCCACGTTGTGCTTGAGCGCTGCCTCGCGCATGGTGCGCTTGAACACGGTGATCTGGTCGGCCAGGTCCAGCGCATCGCCGTGGCGGAAGTTGATTTCCATCTGCGCCGGGCCGTCTTCGTGGATCAGCGTATCCAGGTCCAGGCCCTGGATCTCGCACCAGTCGTAGACGTCTTCGAACAGTGGGTCGAATTCGTTGGCGGCATCGATCGAGAACGATTGACGGCCACTTTCAGCACGGCCGGAACGCCCCAGTGGCACCTGCAGTGGCAAGTCCGGGTCTTCGCAGCGCTTGGTCAGGTAGAACTCCATCTCGGGTGCGACGATTGGCTGCCAGCCCTTGTCGGCGTACAGCTTGAGCACCTTCTTCAGCACGTTGCGTGGCGAAAGCTCGATGGGGTTGCCTTGCTTGTCGAAGGTGTCGTGGATCACGATCGCGGTTGGCTCGATCGCCCACGGGATCTGGTAAACGGCAGTGGGGTCAGGGCGGCAGACCATGTCGATGTCGGCGGCGTCGAGCAGGTTGTAATAGATGTCATCATCGACGTAGTCGCCGGTGACCGTCTGCAGCAGCACGCTTTCTGGCAGGCGCATGCCTCGCTCATGGAGGAACTTGGCGGTGGGCGCGATCTTGCCGCGGGCGATGCCGGTCAAGTCGCTGATCACGCATTCGACTTCGGTGATCCGGTGTTCTTTCAGCCAGGTGGACAGCTGATCGAAGGGGGCGTTCATACAGACCTCTTGGTTGGGTTTTGGTGTGGGAGCGTGGACGCTTGCGAAAACCGTTCAACAGTTGCGAAGGCGTTACGCTTCCCAGGTGACGCGCTGGAGACTATCTTGGGCGCAGCCCCCCGGGGCGATCTATCCACTTTCTTCAGTATCGAATGCACCAAAAGAGTGCATACAGGATGATGTGTGACAACCGCCAATGCGTTGAAGGTCCAGGCTTTCCATACCACTGACGTCACCGAGCAAGTGCGCGCCACCCCTGGCTGGCAGCAGCAGTACCGGCAGATGTCACCCGGGTTCTTCAGCGGTGAGCTGCGTTGTCTGGGGCTGGATGGCGTGGAGGTGTACGAAGAGCGCCTGAACACCCGGGTGGAGCAGTTTTTTCGCGCGCCAAGCGGCGCGTTGGCGTTTTGCTTCGACCGCAGCGAGAACAGCCTGTACCTGCTGAACGAACAAAGCCGCAATATCTGGATCACGCCGGAGAACTACCACGAGGTGGCGGTCGTGTTCGACCAGGCCTTCCTGGCCCGTCATGGGCTGGACCCGCAGCGCCTGGAGGGGTTGTTCATGGTGCCATTGGGCAGCGGCCAGAATGCCTTGTTCGGCAGTTGGCTGAGCGCCACCCTGACGCGCCTGGCCGAGGCCGGTAGCCCGCTGCAGGGGCCGGCCCTGGCAGAGCAACTGCTGGAGGACTGCCTGTTCATACTCGACAACGCCTGCCAGCGCTTGCAGGGTGTGGCCCTGGGGCGACGTGACGAGGAGCGGGCGATCATGCGCCGGGTCAGCGAATGGGCGGCCGACTGCCCGGAAGAAACGCTGAACCTGGTGGAGTTGGCGGAGGTTGCCGGGGTTTCATTGCGTCAGTTGCAACAGGCGTTCAAAGCGTTCACCGGCATGCCGCCTGCGCACTGGTTACGGCTGCGCCGTTTGAACGGCGCGCGGCGCGATCTTTTGCGGGGAGGAGGGGTGACCGTCGCCGAGGTGGCGATGCGTTGGTCGTTCTGGCATTTGGGAAGGTTTTCAGAGAGTTATCGGCAGTTGTTCAAGGAGTTTCCGAGCGAGACGTTGCGGCGGGGCAGAGGTTGAAGGGGGCACGCCAAAACTGAACCCAGCATCCCGTGCCGAAAGTTGCTATGGTGCCGCCCTGATTTCACCCGAGGTGCCGATGTTCTACCTGCCTTTGCCCAGCGACCAGGCTGACCGCCTCGCCAGCGCGGCTGTAACCGAGTTCTTCACCACCGCCAGTGTGCTCGATGCCGCTGCCGTGCTGTTCGTGCAAAACCTGCCACGCCAACCTGCCACCGCTTCGGCCGACGCGCAGGAACGTCGTTTCGCCGAAATCGTGCGCATCGCCAACCAAGTCGAAGGTGTCGCCCCCGGGCGTTTCCAGGGCCAGGTAGCGCAGCACTTCGATCGCGAAGCGTTCGCCATGGGCCTGGGCATGCTGGGCGAAAATGGCATTGCACTGCTGTCGGCCGAAGTGGAATACCAGGCGGACGAGTTGCTGGATGACGAAGGCCAGTGGAACTTCCAGTTCGCCGACCGCTACCGCCAACGGGCCACGCCGCTGCACCCGGTGTACCTGCCGTCGCTGGCCAGTGACTTGATGCTCAGCGACCAGCAGAACCGCCTGCTGCGTGAATTCCTCAGTGGCATCGACGAGTCTGTGGCTGTGCAAGGTTTCGCCGGCACCGGCAAGACCTTCCTGATTCACCAGTTCGCCCGGCTGCTGGACCCCCAGCGCACATTGCTGCTGGCCTTGACCGAAGGGCAGTTGCGCGCGCTGCAGGCGCGGGTCAAGGACGCTGCCGCCTATACCGCGCTGACCTTCGGCCAATTGGCTGACGAGCTGCTCAACCGCGACCTCACCAGCAACGGCTGGCGACTGCGCGACCCATACCGCACCAAGCTGTCCTGGCGCCCCCAGGAAGCGCAAGTGGTGCGCTGGCTGGCCATCCCAGATATCGGCCCGCTCGCAGCGCGTGACGTGGTTGCCTTGTGTATCCGCGCCGTGCGCACGTTCTGCCACAGTGCCGATACCCAGCTTCAGCTGCACCACTTGCCCTGGGCCGGGCCGGGCACTTCGCCGCTGGATCAGGAGGTGCTGCTGGAGAAGGCACGCCTGTACTGGCAAGAGCTGATTCGTCCGTCGGCGCGGGACATTCAGCTGCCGGTGCGTGACTACCACCGGGTCAAGCTGCTGTCGCTGACCGAGCATGTGATCGACAGCCGTTACACCCATGTCATCGTCGACGAGGCCCACGAACTGTCGGCACCGATGCTGGCGGTACTCGATCGCAGTCCACAGTCGATCATTACCCTGGGTGACGAACTGCAAAACCTCAATGGCCTCAGCCCGCACCATGGCAGCTTCATCCGGCAACGCTGCATCGACCATTCACTTCGCGCCGGGCCGGCAATGGACAATGTGCTCAACCCGTTGATCCAGGCGCACCCGGCCACGATCCAGGCGGCCTTCAGTGGCAACGCCGAGCACTACACCCGGGTCAGTTTCTTCGATACGGTGGTGGTGCCGGAACAGCCCACGGCGCTTATCGTCGATGATGAATGGGGGCTGTTTGGCTGGTTCCAGCGCCTGACGCATCAGGGTGTGCCGTTCTTGTTGCTGAAAAGCGCTCGCAAGGACTTTGAACTGTTCGTCGAGGACTGCATCGAGCTGTACCGCTACGGCACGCGGCCGCGCCACCCGATGCTGTTCCGCTATGCCAGCTGGCAGGCGCTGGAGCAGGACAAGGGCGATGACAAAGCGTTCGTCGCCGTGGCCAACATGCTGCGCAAGGGCTACACGCCGGAGCACTTTGCCAAGGCCAAGAGCCGTTACCGCTGGGACAAGGCGCCGAAGTTGTTCCTGGGGCGTGTACGGGATGTGAAGAACATGGAGTTTGCCCGGGTGATGGTGTCGCCGGAGCTGATGGTGGCGCCACAGGTGGCGGGTAACCGCAATGAACGGGCGCGTATGCTGGCGGGGTTGTATACCGCCTGTTCGCGGGCGCGGCATGAACTGATCGTGCCGGGGGGGATGCTGGACTGGGTCAAGGACCAGGTTCGGGATTGACACAGATGGGGCTGCAAAGCAGCCCCAGGGTCATGAATCAGTTACGGTCCAGCCACACCGTCTGGGCATTGGTGAACTCGCGCACCCCAAAGTGCGACAGCTCACGGCCGAAACCGCTCTTCTTCACGCCACCAAACGCAACACGGGGGTCGGAAGCGCAGTAGCCGTTGATGAACACGCCACCGGTATCCAGTGCGGCGGTCATGCGTTCGGCCAGCGCATAGTCGGCTGTGTAGATGGTCGAGGCCAGGCCGAACTCGCTGTCGTTGGCCAGTTCCACGGCATGGTCGGCATCGCGTGCCGTGATGATCGCCGCTACCGGGCCGAACAGCTCCTGCTTGAACGCGGTCATGTCCGGGGTGACATTGGCGAACACGGTCGGCGCGTAGAAGTTGGCCACGCCTTCGACCTTGTTGCCGCCCAGCAGCAACGTGGCGCCTTCGGCCAACGTCGCCTGAACCTGGCCGTCCAACTCGTCGCGCAGGTCGTAGCGGGCCATCGGGCCGATATAGGTGTCGTCCTCCAGCGGGCTGCCGATTTTCAGCTGGCGCGTGGCTTCAACGAACTTGTGGGTGAACGCGTCGACGATGCTGGCTTCCACGATCAGGCGCTTGGCGGCGGCACACACCTGGCCGGTGTTCTGGTAGCGGCCTATCACCGCAGCCTGAACGGCGGCATCCAGGTCGGCGTCAGCCAGCACGATGAACGGGTCGGAGCCACCCAGTTCCAACACGCACTTCTTCAGTGCGGCACCGGCCTGTGCACCAATCGCCATGCCGGCACGCACGCTGCCGGTCAGGGTCACGGCGGCGATGCGCGGATCGTTGATGGCGCGGGTAACGCCATCCGGGGTCACGTTCAGTACTTCGAACACGCCTTCCGGCAGGCCGGCATCCTTGAACAGCTCACCCATCAGGTAGGCGCTGCCCATCACGTTCGGTGCGTGCTTGAGCACGTAGGTGTTACCCGCCAGAATCGCCGGCACGGCGCCGCGCAGCACCTGCCAGACCGGGAAGTTCCACGGCATCACGGCCAGGATCGGGCCTAGCGGGCGGTATTCGATACGGGCTTTTTCGACCTGGGTCGGCTCGGCGGCGAGCATGGCCGGGCCGTGCTCGGCGTACCAGCGGCAAAGGCCCACGCACTTGCTGACTTCGCCGCGAGCCTGGGCGATCGGCTTGCCAATTTCGCGGCTGATCATGTGCGCGAAGGCTTCGGCCTTGGTTTCGAGGGTGCCGGCCAGGGCCAGCAGGTACTCGCTGCGCTGACCCAGCGACACCTGGCGCCACTGGCGGTAGCCAACCTTGGCACGTTGCAGCGCCGCTTCCAGTGCGGCGTCGCTGTCGAACGGGTAGGCGCCGATCTGCTCGCCGCTGTACGGGTCGAGGGAGATGGCGTGGGTCAGGCTGCTGATCGCGCTCATGGCGGGACACTCTCGTTGTTGTTAATCAGTGAGGCCAGACTAGTGGGCTATGGCTTTAATGAAAACTGAATAATAATGAGCGAAACATTCACGTTTGGAGAATGGCTGTGGACCTGGTGCAACTGGAGATCTTCAAGGCCGTGGCAGAGCAGGGCAGCATCAGCGCCGCCGCGCAGCACATCCATCGGGTGCCGTCGAACCTGACCACGCGCATCAAGCAACTGGAGGAGGACTTGGGGGTAGAGCTGTTCATTCGTGAGAAGAGCCGCCTGCGCCTGTCGCCTGCGGGTTGGAACTTCCTCGAATATACCCGGCGCATCCTCGACCTGGTCCATGAGGCGCGGCTGACCGTGGCGGGTGAAGACCCGCAGGGCACCTTTGCCCTAGGATCACTGGAAAGCACGGCGGCGGTGCGCATCCCCGCGTTGCTGGCGGCCTATAACCAGCGCTACCCCAAGGTTGACCTTGACCTGTCCACCGGGCCCTCCGGGACCATGCTCGAAGGCGTGCTGTCTGGCCGCCTGGTGGCCGCGTTCGTCGACGGCCCGGTGCTGCACCCGACGCTGGAGGGCATACCGGTGTTCGAGGAAGAGATGATGGTCATTGCGCCACTCAACCATACACCGGTGACCCGCGCCCAGGACGTGAACGGTGAAAGCATCTATGCCTTCCGCGCCAACTGTTCGTACCGCCATCACTTCGAAAACTGGTTCGTACAGGACCAGGCGGTACCGGGCAAGATCCACGAAATGGAGTCCTATCACGGCATGTTGGCCTGCGTCAGTGCGGGCGCCGGTCTGGCCATGCTGCCGCGCAGCATGCTCGACAATATGCCCGGGTGCAGCACCGTCAGCGCCTGGCCAATGTCAGAGGACTTCCGCTACCTGAAAACCTGGCTGGTATGGCGACGGGGTACGGTCTCGCGCAGTTTGAGCATGTTCGTGAAGTTGCTTGAAGAAGGACGCGCAAGCTGATGTTTTTTCTCGATAACAGTCGATATCCAGAATGCTCAGGGCCAGCCCGTGCTCAGCGTCAGCGATGCCGGGCCACTGCTGTATGTGCAGCTGCCTCCCGGCAAAGCACAGCGTTTCCAAGTGATTTAGCCAATAGTGGCAATACACTTCCAACTTTCTGATTATCTGGACAATAATCAGAAAAGTATTACTTCGTATGACCGGTTTGGATGCACCGGTCAGCGCATAACATCGAGGGGCCCAAGCCCCCGCTTGCCGTGTAGACCATCAGGAGAGTCGTTGATGAAAACCCGTCTAGCAGCTTCGCTGGCCGTTGCAGTGCTGGCCTTTGCCGGAGCCGATCTGGTCCAGGCTGCGCAGATATCAGGCGCCGTGGGCGCCACTGGCCAAGGTGACATGACCTACCGTATCGGCATGTCGTTCGACTGGGACAAGAAATGGCTGCAAAGCAGTGCCGGTCATGTGAGCGGTTACTGGGATGCGGCCTACACCTATTGGGAAGGTGGCGATGCCAGTGGTGCGCATTCGCTGTCGTTCAGCCCGGTGTTCACGTATGAGTTCAGCGGCTTTACCTACACGCCTTACATCGAGGCAGGTATTGGCCTGGCAGCGTTTTCAAAGACCGACGTGGGCGACCAGCGACTGGGGTCGTCGGTCAACTTCGAAGACCGTATCGGCTTTGGCCTGAAGTTGCCGGGAGAACAGAAGGTAGGCATCCGTGCCATGCACTACTCCAACGCCGGGATAAAGCAGCCAAACGACGGCATCGAGTCGTACTCGCTGTTCTATAGCAGAGCTTTCTGACATTACGGGGCCGCTGCGCGGCCCCGGCAATTCAGAACGTATAGGAAACGCCGGCCTGCACCGTGCGCGGTGCGCCGGGGTATACGTAGCTGTTGAACGCCCCCTCGTCATACCCCTTGTTGAACACGTTCTTCACGTCCAGATTCAACCGCACGTGTTCGTTAACCTTGTAGAACGTCAGCAGGTCAACCACGGTGTACTGGTCCATGTTGTAGGTGACCGCCTCGGTCTGGCCATTGCGGTCATCCACATACTTCAACCCAAGCCCTAGCCCCAAACCTTTGGCAAAACCGTCCTGGAACTCATAAGTGTTGAGCAGGCTGAAGCTGTTGCGCGGGATGTTGGCCAGTCGCGTACCCGTCGGCAGGCGGTTGTCCTTGGTAACTTCGGCATCGACATAGGCGTAGCCACCGATTACCCGCCACTCAGGCGTGATATTGCCGGCGATGTTGATATCCAGCCCGCGGCTGCGTACTTCCCCGGCGGCCAAGCTGTAGTTGGTATTCACCGGGTCGCGCGTCAGGACGTTCTCCTTGACGATGTGGTAGATCGCTGCGTCGACACTCAACTGGCGATCAAGTGACTCCCATTTCACACCCAGCTCGTAGGATTTGCCCTTCTCCGGGTCGAAACCACCGCCACTGGCCGGCGTGCCCGTATTGGGTTTGAACGAACGTGCGGTGTTGGCGTAGACCGCCAGGGTATCGGTCAGGTCGTAGATCAAGCCAAGGCGGGGTGTAACGCCGTTTTCGCCCTTGCTGAAATCGCCGGCATTGTTCAGCTTGTTGTCATAGTCATGCTCGAAACGCTCGAAGCGCACACCCGCCAGCGCCTTCAATCGCTCGGTCAGCGCTACCTGGTCCTGAATGAAGAACGCCCACGTCTGCAGGTTTTCCTTGTCCCAGGTGGTGGTGCGGTCCAGTGCCGGGCGCGGCTGGCCCAGTACCGGGTTGTAGATGTCGATCGGGTAGGCTGCCGAGGAACGCTGGATGATCGAGTTGTAGTCGTAGTTCTCGTATTCGACCCCGGTCAACAAGGTATGGCTGAAATTGCCGGTGTCAAAATGACCGGTCAGGTTCAGCTGCCAGTCGCGGTCGGTCCACTCCAGCTTGCGGTAGTTGAAGTTGCGCTGCAGCGTGCGTCCATCTGCCGGTGCGCCGTCGGCTTCGACAGCGTTGCCTTTGAGCGAGCCATCGAGGAACTGGAACCCGCCAGCCAGCGTCCAGTTGTCATTGAGCAGGTGCTCGAAACGCAGCTGCGCCATGTTGTTGTCGTTGTGCAGCAGGTTGTCGCTGCCTTTTTCCCAGATATAGGTATCGCGCGAGGCGCTGCCGGTCTGGGTGGGGTAGCGGGTCAGGCCGCGATCGAGGGGGTGGTTGTTGCGCATGAAATCGCCTTCGAAGGTGATCTTCGTGGCGTCATTGACCTGCCAGCTGATGACCGGGGCGACATCGTAGCGTTCGCTTTCGACATCGTCGCGGAAGCTGTCGCCACCTTCACCCAGTATGTTCAGACGGTAGGCCAGCGAGCCGTCCTGGCTCAGCGGCCCGGTGGCATCAAGGGTGGCACGGTGCATGCCCTGGTCGTCGAACTGGCTGCCAAGGGTGACCTTGGACTCGGGCAACGGCTGCTTGCTGACCACGTTGAACGTACCGCCAGGGTCGCCACGGCCGTACAGGCTGCTGGCCGGGCCACGGATGACCTCCAGGCGCTCGACGGTGTTGGCATCCGGGGCATTGGGGTAGCCGCGGTTGATCGGAAAGCCGTTGCGGTAGAACTCACCGGTCGTGAAGCCACGCACGGTGAAGGTTGTGAGGCCCTGGCCACCGAAGTTGTTGGCGCGGCCGACACCACCGGCGTAGTCCAGGCCATCCTGCAGGCGCGTGGCGCCCGTGTCTACCAGCACATCCTTGGGTACCACGCTGACCGATTGCGGGGTTTCGTGCAGCGCCGTGTCGGTGCGGGTGGCACTGGCCGAGCGGGTGGCCTTGTAGCCTTCGACCGGGCCGTCGGCGCGTTCGCTGTCGGCAGTACTGGTGATGCTCAGGGCCTGGAGTTCGATCTGGTTAGGGTCGCTGAGCGGTTCAGGCTCGGCAAAGGCCAGCGGGGAGACAGCATGAAGCACACAAAGCGAAACGAACGTGCGGCGCATCGACGGTACGGTCCTTGAATAGGGCGCTAAGAGGCTGGGTCGGGAGATGCCGCGAACATACTACGAATCATTATCAAATGCATTAGTTTTGAGTGGCACTGGTGTACCAGAAACCAAGGGGGAAGAAGTTACGGTCACAGTAGTGCCTGCAGGAGCAACCTTGTGCTGCGAAGGGACCGATAGGTCAGGAGCTGCTCTGTGGGTGGAATTGCCTCTTCGCAGTACAAGGTCGTCCTAGCCTGGCCCCTGGTCAGGCTGATGAAGCTCAGCGAATCGCCTTGATCGCCAACACATTGCACAGCGGGTGTTCCAGCACATGCGCCGTTGTCCCGCCCAGGAATGTCTGCATGGCGTCATGCCGATGGCTGCCCATGACTATCACGTCCACCCGGTTGTGGCCGACGAACTGGGCAATTGCCCTGGTCGCAGCCCCTTCGAGGAAGTGCCGGCGCTCCAGCGGAATCTGGTGATGGTCGCCCAGGCGGTTGAACGCCGCCCGCTGCGCGGTACGCACGCTGCCATCGAAGCCGGGCATGGTGACCGCACCGGCACCGAAGTCGGCGATGTGGGTCTTGGCCGCATCGCACACATGCAGCAGGTGCAGCTCGGCGTTGCACTGCAGGGCCAGGTCATGGGCGCAGTGGATGACTTGCTCGTCCAGGTGTTCACCAGCGCCGTGGCTGTTCAGGTCCACCGCGGCAGCGATCTGCCGTGGCAGGGGCAGGCGAATGTCGCTGACCAGATGCACGGCGACCGGGCTGTCCTTGAGCAATTGCCAGTCCAGCGGCGTGACCAGCAGGCGTTTGAGTACGGGTTCGTGCTGTACGTCCTTGACCAGCAGATCGCAGCCCAGCCGTTCGACCCGCTCTAGTACGCTGCCCAGCGGGTCGCGGGTCAACAACAGCTCGGTGGACACGTCCAGGCCGGCATCGCTCAGCTGTTCGGCCTCATCCGCCAGCCATTGGCGGTTGTCGCTGAGCAGCCGCTCACGCTCACGGCCATCGCTCATCAAGCCAAAGGTGTCGACGTCGTCGACGAACACATTGATATCCAGCAGGGCACCGCTGGATTCCGCCAACGCCGCAGCGCGTTGCAGCGCAGGCGTATGACGCATTTGCGGGCCGAGCATGACGAACAGACGTTTGAACTGGCTCATCGCACACCTCCACGTGTGGCAGCCCCCCGGTGATCTGGTCATGTTCAGTCTAGACTGCCGCAACGTACACCGGGGCGATGTGTCGGGTATGATGCGTGCCCCATCATTGTCACGAGGCCCGCCCCATGTCCCTGAGTGCTGAACAGATCGTTGAGTATCGCGCCTTTGCCGAGCAATTGGCCGATGCTGCCGCTGCAGCGATCGCGCCGTACTTCCGCGCCAGCCTGGATGTCGAGGACAAGGGCGGGCGCCTGTACGACCCGGTGACCGTGGCCGACAAGGCCGCCGAGGATGCCATGCGTGAGTTGATCCAGGCTCGGTATCCCGAACATGGCATTCTCGGTGAAGAGGCTGGCGTTGCAGTGGGCAGCAGCCCGCTGACCTGGGTGCTGGACCCGATCGACGGCACCCGGGCGTTCATTACGGGCCTGCCACTGTGGGGCACCCTGATTGCCCTGAATGACGGCACCCGCCCGGTGCTGGGCGTGATGAACCAGCCGTTCACCGGCGAACGTTTCGTGGGTACCCCGGCAGGCGCCTGGCGCAGTGGCACGCCGCTGAAGACGCGTGCCTGCACCGACCTGGCTGCCGCCACGCTGATGTGCACCACGCCGGACATGTTCGACACCGCCGAGCGCAAGGCGGCATTCGAAGCGGTCGCCGGCAAGGCGCGGTTGATGCGTTATGGCGGTGATTGCTATGCCTACTGCATGCTGGCGTCGGGTTTTGTTGACGTGATTGTCGAAGCGAGCCTTCAGCCGTATGACGTACAGGCGCTGATGCCGATCATCGAAGGGGCGGGTGGCGTCATCACGGCGTGGGATGGCAGTTCGGCGCAGGATGGCGGCTGCGTGGTGGCCTGTGGGGACCCTGCGCTGCATGCGCAGGTGGTGGAGATGTTGCGCCACGCCATGTGATCCGGGTTCGTCGCGCCTAGCCTCTTCGCGGGCGAGTCCCTTCTTGTGGGAGCGGGTTCACCCGCGAAGAGGCCGCCACAGGTTTCCATTCTCTCCAGCCACCGCACTTTTTCCCATTTTCGGGCTCTATGCTTGGCCAGGCCGCGCTGACTCCCGGCGCAGCCGCCGAATATCGACCCGGTGCCGATGGTTGCAAGCTACCCGAATTTCCTCCCCCGCCTGCTACTGACAGGTGCCCTGGCATGCCTGTGCGCCTGCACGCAGCAGCAGGGCCGTGACATGGTCAACCAGCTCGGCAACGGCAAACCCAGCGAGCTGTTCCAGACCAGCGTCGACCGCCTGGCCACGCTGTCGATGCGCGACAACCTGCAAAGCCTGTACCTGCTGATGAACAAGCTGTACCTGCGCAACCCCAGCCAGTGGAAAGTGTCTGGCTACCTTGACGCCGCCACCGCCGAGCGACAGATCCGCATCGCCATCGAACAGCGCCGGCCGCTGCCGCAACTGGGCAACCGCCGTGACCTTGCAGCCTTGAGCTACGCCCTGAGCCCCGAGTTTCGCGGGGACCGCGTCGGAGCCTTCATCTACGCCATTGGCAGCATGCTGATCACCGCGCACGGTGGGCGTACCGAGTTCTACATGACCGATACCATCGACCCGCTGTTCGTCAACAACGCCGCGCGCAATATCGAGAAGGCAACATGGATGCTCAGCCAGCGGCAAGATGCCAATGGGGTGTTGCTGCTGTTCTCGAACGAGATCTCGGAGGAGGGCACCAACCTGAGTTTTGCCGTGGAGTTCGGCAAGATCGTCGCGCGGCTGGACTTGCTGGCCGAGTTGCTGGATGAGCGTTATCGGCGCATAGGCTTGAATTACGCGCAGAGCCTGTTGCTGATGAACTTCCTGCCGGTGCAGTGAATGACGGTCGTTGCAGGAGCGCTTTGGACGGACGCCATGTGCAGGCCACGCGAGTACCTAAAGTACTGTTCGATAAACGAACACGCATGGCGCCGGACCTGTCCGCTATCCGCCCAGCCAATCCCATCGTTGCATTGCCCAACCCCCGCCTTTTTGCTGTAGTGTCCCCTATCCGCCGGCTGTCGCCTGCCCCTGCGACGCGCTGCCAGCCCGATAGAATGACCGTGATGACCGCAACCACAGCCGACAAGGCGGTAGGGCGCGGCGACCAGAACAATAACGATACCGAGTGCCTTGCCTATGGAAAGCCGCCTGCTGAGCGAGCGCAGTAGCGTGTTTCACCACGCCGACCCTTATGCTGTGTCCGATTATGTGAACCAGCATGTAGGCCAGCATTGCATCGGTCTGTCCCGCACCACCCACCCCCAGGCCAGCCTCAGCCATCGCAAGTTCGCCGAGCTCGACCTGTGCCGTATCAGCTATGGCGGCAGTGTTCGCGTGACGTCGCCCGCGCTGGAAACCATCTACCACCTGCAAGTCTTGCTCAATGGCAACTGCCTGTGGCGCGGGCACAAGCGCGAGCAGCACCTGGTGCCGGGCGAGCTGCTGCTGATCAACCCGGACGACCCGGTTGACCTCACCTATTCAGAAGACTGCGAGAAGTTCATCCTCAAGGTGCCAACCCGGCTGCTGGATTCGATCTGCGATGAACAGCGCTGGCAGCGGCCTGATGGGGGCGTGCGGTTCTTGCGCAATCATTACCGGCTGGATGAGCTGGATGGCTTCGTGAACCTGCTGGCCATGGTTTGTCATGAGGCGGAAGTCAGCGATTCGCTGCCCAGGGTGCAAGGCCATTACAGCCAGATTGTCGCCAGCAAGCTGCTGACCCTGATGAGCACCAATATCCGCCGCGAGAGCCTCAGCTCAGCGGGTGCAAGCCTGGAGCGGATCATCGACTACATCGACCGCAACCTTAAGTCCGAGCTGACAGCGGAGACGCTGGCGGAGCAGGCATGCATGAGCCTGCGCTCGTTGTATGCGTTGTTCGATCGGCACCTGCAGACCACACCCAAGCAGTACGTGCGACAACGCAAGCTGGAACAGGTGCGTGCCTGCCTGGGCGATGTCAGTTGCTCGGTACGCAGCGTGACCGAACTGGCCATGGATTATGGCTTTCTGCACCTCGGGCGTTTTTCCGAGGTGTATCGGCAGCAGTTTGGCGAATTGCCGTCCGAAACCTTGCGCAACCGGCGATGAACCGTACTGGTCTCTCGCGGGTACGCCCGCGAAGAGACGCTTGAACCTGTTACCTCAACCTGCACAAAACGGATAGCACCCCGCACAAACCGGATATTGCGACCCAATCCCAGCCTCTAACCTGACCAGGTCTAAACAATAACAAGGGAGACCCTGGCCATGTCCCTGGGATTCGACTACCTCGATGCCATGCTCGAGGACGACCGTGAAAAGGGCATCTACCGCTGCAAGCGGGAGATGTTCACCGACCCACGCCTGTTCGACCTGGAGATGAAGCACATCTTCGAGGGCAACTGGATCTACCTGGCCCACGAAAGCCAGATCCCCGAGAAGAATGACTTCCTCACCCTGACCATGGGGCGCCAGCCGATTTTCATCGCGCGCAACAAGGACGGTGAGCTCAATGCCTTCCTCAACGCCTGCAGCCACCGCGGTGCCATGCTGTGCCGGCACAAGCGCGGCAACCGTTCCAGCTATACCTGCCCGTTCCACGGCTGGACGTTCAACAACAGCGGCAAACTGCTGAAGGTGAAAGACCCCAGCAACGCCGGCTACCCCGACAGCTTCAACTGCGACGGCTCCCACGACCTGACCAAGGTGGCACGCTTCGAGTCGTACCGGGGCTTCTTGTTCGGCAGCCTGAACGCCGATGTGAAGCCGCTGGTCGAGCACTTGGGCGAGTCGGCGAAGATCATCGACATGATCGTCGATCAGTCGCCTGAAGGCCTGGAAGTGCTGCGCGGTGCCAGCTCGTACATCTACGAAGGCAACTGGAAACTCACCGCCGAAAACGGTGCTGACGGCTACCACGTAAGCTCCGTGCACTGGAACTACGCTGCCACCCAGAACCAGCGCAAGCAGCGCGAGGCGGGTGACGAGATCAAGACCATGAGCGCTGGTGCCTGGGCCAAACAGGGCGGCGGTTTCTATTCCTTCGACCACGGCCACCTGCTGCTGTGGACACGCTGGGCCAACCCCGAAGACCGCCCGGCCTACGAGCGCCGCGAGCAGCTGGCGGCCGATTTCGGCCAGGCGCGCGCCGACTGGATGATCGAAAATTCGCGCAACCTGTGCCTGTACCCCAACGTGTACCTGATGGACCAGTTCAGCTCGCAGATCCGCGTCGCCCGGCCGATTTCGGTGAACAAGACCGAAATCACCATCTACTGCATCGCGCCGAAAGGCGAGAGCGCCGATGCCCGTGCCAAGCGTATTCGCCAGTACGAAGACTTCTTCAACGTCAGCGGCATGGCCACCCCGGACGACCTGGAAGAATTCCGCTCGTGCCAGACCGGCTATGGTGGTGGCACCGGCTGGAACGACATGTCTCGCGGCGCCAAACACTGGGTCGAAGGCGCCGATGAGGCGGCCAGGGAGATTGAACTCGAACCCCTGCTGTCTGGCGTGCGTACCGAAGACGAAGGCCTGTTCGTGCTGCAGCACAAGTACTGGCAAGACACCATGATTCAGGCCCTCAAGGACGAACAGCAGCTGATCCCCGTGGAGGCCGTGCAATGAGCCTGTATGAAACCGTGCGCGACTTTCTCTACCGCGAAGCGCGCTATCTGGACGATGCCCAGTGGGACCAGTGGCTGGAACTGTACGCCAGCGATGCCAGCTTCTGGATGCCGAGCTGGGACGATGACGATACCCTCACCGAAGACCCACAAAGCGAAATCTCGCTGATCTGGTACGGCAACCGTGGCGGCCTGGAAGACCGCGTGTTCCGCATCAAGACCGAGCGCTCCAGTGCGACCGTGCCCGACACCCGCACTTCGCACAACATCAGCAACATCGAGATCGTCGAGCAGGGCGAGGGCAGCTGCCAGGTGCGCTTCAACTGGCACACCCTGAGCTTCCGCTACAAGACCACAGACAGTTACTTCGGCACCAGCTTCTACACCCTCGACCTGCGTGGCGAGCAGCCACTGATCAAGGCCAAGAAGGTGGTGCTGAAGAACGACTACGTCCGCCAGGTCATCGACATCTACCACATCTGATACTGGGTTTTGCGAGCATTGCCCGGTGCGTCTTGTGACGCGCCGTGGCCTGGCTCGCCCGCGAGGTGCAACATGAGCTACCAGATCGCACTGAATTTCGAAGACGGGGTTACCCGTTTCATTGAAGCCACCGGTCAGGAAACCGTGGCCGACGCCGCTTACCGCCAGGGTATGAACATCCCTCTGGACTGCCGCGACGGTGCTTGCGGTACCTGCAAGTGCAAGGCTGAGTCCGGTCGTTATGACCTTGGCGACAACTTCATCGAAGACGCCTTGAGCGAAGATGAAATCGCCGAAGGCTACGTGCTGACGTGCCAGATGCGCGCCGAAAGCGACTGCGTCATCCGCATCCCGGCTTCGTCGCAGCTGTGCAAGACCGAGCAGGCCACTTTCGAGGCCGCCATCAGCGATGTGCGCCAACTCTCGGTCAGCACCATTGCCCTGTCGATCAAGGGTGAGGCCCTGAGCCGTCTGGCCTTCCTGCCGGGGCAGTACGTCAACCTCAAGGTGCCAGGCAGCGAGCAGAGCCGGGCCTACTCGTTCAGCTCGCTGCAGAAGGACGGTGAAGTCAGCTTCCTGATCCGCAACGTACCGGGTGGGCTGATGAGCAGCTTCCTGACCAACCTTGCCAAAGCCGGCGACAGCCTGAGCCTGGCCGGGCCGTTGGGCAGCTTCTACCTGCGGCCGATCCAGCGCCCGCTGTTGCTGCTCGCGGGTGGTACCGGGCTGGCACCGTTCACCGCGATGCTGGAGAAGATCGCCGAGCAAGGCAGTGAACACCCGCTGCACCTGATCTATGGCGTGACCAACGACTTCGACCTGGTCGAACTCGATCGCCTGCAAGCGCTGGCGGCACGTATCCCCAACTTCACCTACAGCGCCTGCGTCGCCAACCCGGACAGCCAGTACCCGCAGAAGGGCTATGTCACCCAGCACATCGAGCCACGCCACCTCAATGACGGCAATGTGGACGTATACCTGTGCGGGCCGCCACCCATGGTGGAAGCGGTCAGCCAGTACGTGCGCGAACAAGGCATTACCCCGGCCAACTTCTACTACGAGAAGTTTGCGGCTGCGGCCTGACAGCCCCTCTGATTCAAAGCAATACGCCGACCCTGTGGGAGCGGGCGAGCCCGCGAAGCAGGTTGCGCGGTGGATGGCACGGGCTTCGCCCGTGTTCGCGGGCAAGCCCGCTCCCACAGTGATCGCGCAGCCTTTCAGGCTTTGAGCAAGACAGTTGCAGCCACAGGGTCTCTCGCGAACTGGAGATTTGCATATGAACAACAGATTCCAAGGCAAGGTCGCCCTGGTCACCGGCGCTGCACAAGGCATCGGCCGTGGCGTGTGCTGGCGGCTGAAGGCCGAAGGTGCGCAAGTGGTGGCCGTAGACCGTTCCGAACTGGTCCACGAGCTGGCGGGTGAAGGCATGCTTACCCTCACCGCCGACCTGGAGCAACACACCGACTGCGCCCGGGTCATGGCCAGCGCGGTGGAAGCCTTTGGGCGCCTCGACATTCTGGTCAACAACGTAGGTGGGACCATTTGGGCCAAGCCCTTCGAGCACTACGATGTCGAGCAGATCGAGGCCGAAGTACGCCGTTCGCTGTTCCCGACACTGTGGTGCTGCCATGCCGCGCTGCCCTACATGCTTGAACGTGGCAGCGGCGTCATCGTCAACGTTTCTTCCATCGCCACCCGTGGCGTCAACCGTGTGCCCTATGGCGCGGCCAAAGGCGGCGTCAATGCGCTCACCGCCTGCCTGGCCTTCGAAACGGCTGGCCGTGGGATCCGTGTCAACGCCACCGCGCCCGGCGGCACCGAAGCGCCGCCCCGGCGCGTACCCCGCAACAGTGCAGAGCAAACCGAGCAGGAAAAGCACTGGTACCAGCAGATCGTCGACCAGACCCTCGACAGCAGCCTGATGCACCGCTACGGCAGCATCGACGAGCAGGTGGGGGCCATTCTGTTCCTCGCGTCCGACGAAGCCTCGTACATCACCGGCGTGACCCTCCCGGTAGGGGGCGGCGATCTCGGCTGAACTGCAACTTCAAGGCAAAAGCTTTCCTTCACAACAAAAACAAGAGCGACAGATGCCATGCGAACCCTTGACGTACACCCGATCATCGACAATGCGCGCTTTTCCCCGTTTCACTGGATGGTCATGGCCTGGTGCGGCCTGCTGCTGATTTTCGACGGCTATGACCTGTTCATCTACGGTGTGGTACTGCCGGTCATCATGAAAGAGTGGGGCCTGACCCCGTTGCAGGCCGGTGCACTGGGCAGCTATGCGCTGTTCGGCATGATGTTCGGCGCCCTGGCCTTCGGCAGCCTGGCCGACCGCATCGGGCGCAAGAAGGGCATTGCCATCTGTTTCGCCTTGTTTTCGGGGGCGACCATCCTCAATGGCTTTGCCAGCAGCCCGAGCGAGTTTGGCATCTACCGCTTCATCGCCGGCCTGGGCTGTGGCGGCCTGATGCCCAACGCCGTGGCACTGATGAACGAATACGCGCCCAAGCGCCTGCGCAGCACGCTGGTGGCGATCATGTTCAGTGGCTATTCGCTGGGCGGCATGCTGTCGGCAGGTGTCGGCATCTTCATGCTGCCGCGTTTTGGCTGGGAGTCGATGTTCTTCGCCGCAGCGGTGCCACTGCTGCTGTTACCGGTGATTCTCTACTACCTGCCTGAATCCATCGGCTTCCTGGTGCGCCAAGGCCGTGTCGAGGAAGCACGCACGCTGCTCAAACGGCTGGACCCGGACTGCGATGTCCAGGCCGATGACATGCTTCAGGCAACCGACCGCAAAGGCAGCGGCGCTTCGGTGCTGGAACTGTTCCGCAATGGCCTGGCGATTCGCACCCTGGCGCTCTGGGTTGCGTTCTTCTGCTGCCTGCTGATGGTCTACGCACTGAGTTCCTGGCTGCCAAAACTGATGGCCAACGCCGGCTACAGCCTGGGCTCAAGCCTGTCGTTCCTGCTGGCACTGAACTTTGGCGGCATGGCCGGGGCGATCCTCGGCGGCTGGCTGGGTGACCGCTACAACCTGGTCAAGGTGAAGGTGGCGTTCTTCATTGCCGCCGCACTGTCGATCAGCCTGCTGGGGTTGAACAGCCCGATGCCGGTGCTGTACCTGCTGATCTTCATCGCCGGCGCCACCACCATTGGTACGCAGATTCTGCTGTATGCCGGCGCTGCCCAGATGTACGGCCTGTCGGTGCGCTCTACCGGCCTGGGCTGGGCCTCGGGCGTCGGCCGTAATGGCGCCATCGTCGGCCCGCTGCTGGGTGGTGCGCTGATGGGCATCAACCTGCCACTGCAACTCAATTTCATCGCCTTTGCCATCCCTGGCGCCATCGCTGCGCTGGCCATGGCCGTGCACCTGGCCAGTGGTCGGCGCCACGCCCAGGCCCTGGCGGCGCAGGCCTGAACCGAACAGAACAAGACGAGGTAACCCCCATGACCGTGAACATTTCCCATACTGCCGAGGTACAGCAGTTCTTCGAGCAGGCCGCAGGTTTTGGTAATGCGGCCGGCAACCCCCGCCTCAAACGCATCGTGCAGCGCCTGCTACAGGATACCGCGCGACTGATCGAAGACCTGGACATCAGCGAAGACGAGTTCTGGCACGCCGTCGATTACCTCAACCGCCTGGGCGGTCGCGGCGAAGCCGGGCTGCTGGTGGCGGGGCTGGGCATCGAGCACTTCCTCGACCTGCTGCAGGATGCCAAGGACCAGGCGGCAGGACGCGTTGGCGGTACCCCACGCACCATCGAAGGCCCGTTGTACGTGGCTGGCGCACCGATTGCCCAAGGTGAAGTGCGCATGGACGACGGCAGCGAGGAGGGCGTCGCCACGGTGATGTTCCTGGAAGGCCAGGTGCTGGACCCGCACGGACACCCGCTGCCGGGTGCCACGGTCGACCTGTGGCATGCCAATACCCGTGGTACCTATTCGTTCTTCGACCAAAGCCAGTCGGCGTACAACCTGCGTCGGCGCATCGTTACCGATGCCCAGGGGCGGTACCGCGCGCGCTCCATCGTGCCATCGGGCTATGGCTGCGACCCGCAGGGGCCAACCCAGGAATGCCTGGACCTGCTGGGCCGTCATGGCCAGCGCCCGGCGCACGTGCACTTCTTCATCTCGGCGCCAGGGTACCGGCACCTGACCACGCAGATAAACCTGTCGGGGGACAAGTACCTTTGGGATGACTTTGCCTATGCCACACGGGATGGGCTGGTCGGGGAGGTGGTGTTCGTCGAAGGGCCGGATGGTCGGCATGCCGAGTTGAAGTTCGACTTCCAGTTGCAGCAGGCCCAGGGCGGTACCGATGAGCAGCGCAGCGGGCGGCCGCGGGCTTTGCAGGAGGCCTGATCCACCGCGTGGGCTGTTTCGCGGGCATGCCCGCTCCCACAGGTGAAGCCTGTGCAGTCGTTGTTGGAGCGGGCATGCCCGCGAAGCAGACAACCCCCAAACAAGAGCCCGCCACAAAGGCCGGCCGCTGCCTTGCGAGACGCTTCATGAAAACGCTGATCAAGGACTGTTCTGTGTCGGCCATTGTCGCCGGCTGCATTGCCACGACGATCTCCTACGCCGGCCCGTTGGTGATCATTTTCCACGCCGCCGAAGCGGCCGGCCTGTCGCACCAGCAGTTGTCGTCCTGGGTCTGGGCCGTGTCCATGGGCAGTGCGGTGCTCGGTGCGCTGCTCAGCCTGCGCTACCGCGTGCCGGTAGTGATCGCCTGGTCGATCCCGGGGTCGGCCCTGTTGGTCACCGCCTTGCCGCAACTGGGCCTGGAACAGGCTGTGGGTGCCTACCTGGTGGCCAACCTGGTCCTGCTGCTGATCGGCATCAGCGGGGCCTTCGACCGCATCATCGCGCGCCTGCCGGGCTCTATCGCTGCCGGTATGCAGGCCGGGATCCTGTTCAGCTTTGGCAGCGAAGTGTTCCGCGCCTTGCCGGTGCAACCGCTGCTGGTACTGGCGATGTTCGTCACCTACGTGCTGATGCGCCGGGTGCAGCCGCGCTATGCAGTGGCTGCGGTGCTGGGCGTGGGCATGCTGGTGACCGTGGCCAGCGGTACGTTGCGCAGCGAGGCACTGGTGCTGGAACTGGCCTCACCCCAGTGGATCACCCCCCAGTTCAGCCTGCCGGCAGTGTTCAGCCTGGCGTTGCCGATGGTGCTGGTGGCGCTGACCGGGCAGTTCATGCCGGGTATGGCAGTACTGCGCAACGCTGGCTACGTCACGCCGGCCAGCCCGCTGATCAGCGCCAGTGCCCTGGCTGGGGCGCTACTGGCGCCGTTCGGTTGCCACGGGCTGAACCTGGCGGCGGTTACCGCCAGCCTGTGCACCGGCCAGGAAGCCCATGAAAACCCGCAACGGCGTTATGTGGCAGCGGTGGCTGGCAGTGTGTTGTACCTGCTACTGGGCATTGCCGGGGCCACCTTGATGTCGCTGTTCGCCGCCTTTCCCGCCGTACTGATCGCTGCCCTGGCCGGTTTGGCCCTGTATGGCGCCATCAGCGAAGCCTTGGTCCGCAGCCTGGCAGAGCCGGCCGAGCGCGATGCCGGGCTGTTCACCTTCCTGGTCACCGCTTCGGGGGTGGCTTTCCTGGGCCTGTCGGCAGCGTTCTGGGGGCTGCTGTTCGGCCTGCTGGCCCACGCGCTGCTGAGGCTGCGCCAACCAAGTGCCCGGGAGGTGCTGCGCCGTACACCATGAACTGTCGTGTTTCCAACGCTTTACCCATAAAAACAAGATCAAGAGAGCTTCGAAATGAACCACACCCCTTGCGTTGCCCTGGGCCTGACATTGCTCAGCCAGCCACTGCTGGCTGCCGAAGGCGGCTTCTTCGAGGATTCGAAGGCCAGCCTGAGTGCCCGTAACTACTACTTCAGCCGCGATTTTTCCGACATTGTGGGGGCCAACAAACAGTCCAAGGCCGAGGAGTGGGCCCAGGGTTTCATCCTCGACTTCAAAAGTGGCTACACCCCGGGCCCGGTCGGCTTTGGCGTAGACGCCCTGGGCTTGCTGGGGATCAAGCTGGACAGCAGTCCAGACCGCGCCAATACCGGCCTGTTGCCGGTGCATGGCGACGGCCGTGCTGCCGATGAGTACAGCCGCCTGGCGCCGACCTTCAAGGCCCGGATATCAAAAACCGAACTGCGTGCAGGTGAACTGCAACCGAACCTGCCGGTGCTGACCTTCAGTGATATTCGCCTGTTGCCACCCACCTATCAGGGCGTG
This sequence comes from Pseudomonas sp. zjy_15, assembly GCF_043101865.1. NCBI lineage: Bacteria > Pseudomonadati > Pseudomonadota > Gammaproteobacteria > Pseudomonadales > Pseudomonadaceae > Pseudomonas > Pseudomonas sp. zjy_15. The sequence continues at coordinate 177,478 of NZ_JBICII010000034.1, read as the reverse complement.
AGTTTGAGTTCGTCGGAAATCGACGGGCTGACCGTGCAGGCCGGGCACTTGAAAAGCACCCATCTGCGCAACGAAGGCGGCGACGGCAAGATGAACGCGATGCTCGGCCATGTGCCGATGCGGCAGGCCGAAAGCGGCGCGTTCAACTATGTGGGTGGGGACTATGCGTTCAATGCCAACCAGAGCAGCCTCAGCCTTTGGTACGGCCAGCTGGAGGACATCTACCAACAGGGCTTTGTTGGCCTGAAACACAGCAAACCGGTCGGGGACTGGGTACTCAGCGCCAACCTGGGTTATTTCACCGCGCGCGAGGAAGGCGATGCGCTGCTGGGCAACATCGACAACCAGGCGTTCTTCTCGCTGTTCACTGCCCGGCATGGCGGGCACAGCTTCCATGCCGGCTACCAGGGCATTTATGGCGATAGCCCGTTCCCACGGGTATTCGCCAACATCTCGCCGCTGGGCAACGAAGTGCCGACCTATGAGTTTGCCTACACCGACGAACGCTCGTACCAGGTGCGTTACGACTACAACTTCGCCGCCATGGGCGTGCCGGGCCTGACAGCGACCGTGCGCTACATAACCGGTAACAATGTCGATACCGGGCTGGGTTACGAAGGGCGTGATCGCGAGCGTGATCTGGATATCGGCTATGCGGTGCAGAGCGGGGCACTGAAAGGCTTGGGGATACGGGTGAGAAACGCCATGGCGCGCTCCAACTACCGCAGTGATATCGACGAGAACCGCCTGACGCTGGTGTACACCTGGCAGCTGTTCTAAGCCATCCAGGAGAATTGCGCACCGGGGGTGTATGAGGGTAGCTTGCGGAAACGACTCTTTCAGGAATCCCCCCTTGGACTCCATCACCCAAGCCGTACTCGGCGCGGCGCTGCAAGGGACCGTGCTCGGGCGCATCCAGGGCCGCCGCTCGCTGCTGTATGGTGCAGCACTGGGCACGTTGCCGGACCTGGATGTGATCATTCGCTACGCCGACCCGGTGTCGCAGATGACCTACCACCGTGGTTTTTCCCACTCGCTGTTCGTGCTAACGGGGCTGGCCTTGCTGCTGGCCTGGCTGGTCAACAAATGCTGGCCTGGCAAGGGCTATACCTTGCCACGGCTGTTCCTCGCATTCTGGCTGGTACTGGTTACCCACCCGCTGCTGGACGCCTTTACGGTCTACGGCACGCAGCTGTTCTGGCCACTGCAAGGCACCCCGCAAAGCTGGGCGGCGGTGTTCATCATCGACCCGGTCTATACCGTGCCACTGCTGCTGGCGGTCATCTACGGCATCGCCAAGGGCGTGACTGCCAGGGCTAAACGCCTATTGACCCTGGCGCTGGTATTCAGTACCGCTTACCTGGGGTTTGGCCTTGCCGGGCGCATGGCGGCCGAGCAGCGCTTCGAGGCGGCGCTGCACCAGCGCGGTATCGCTACCAACGAGGTCCGCGCCGTGCCGATCGCGTTCAACAGCCTGGTCTGGCGGGTGCTGGCCAAGACTGCGGAAGGGGATTACTACGAAGGCATCAGCAGTGCATTCGACCGGCAAGCGCCCGAGATGCAACGCTTGTCACGTAACCTGCAGCTTGCCCAAGCGCTGAGCGATGATCCCCTGCACCAGCGGTTGCGCTGGTTCACCGATGACTGGCTGCGATACGACCAGATCGGTGATGCGCTGGTGGTCACCGACCTGCGTATGGGTATTCCAGGCAACTACACCTTCCGTTTCAACATGGCCCACCGTGACAACCAGGGGCGCTGGATTGTCGATGTGCCTTCGATGTTCCAGGGCGCTGGCCCAGGTTCGATGTTCAGTGGTGCAGACCTGGCGTTGATCTGGCGGCGCATTATCGAACAGCAACCACCCTTGCCTCTGGCAGTGTGGACCGAACGCTACCTGGGCGTCAGCCCCGTAGAGCGCGAGCACTAGCGCTTGCGCTCGGCCGGGCTGGATCTGGTCAAATGGACGGCGATGTTGACCATGGTCGTCGATCACTTGCGTTTTCTGTGGCCCGAGGCCGATAGCCTGTTCGTGTTGGGGCGGCTGGCGTTTCCGCTGTTCTGCCTGGCGATTGCAGTGAATGTGGAACGAGCCCGTGCGGGGGCGTTGTATACCCGTGGCAACCTGCGCTACCTGGCGCTGATGCTGATGTTCGCGGTGCTGTCCGAGCCTGCGTATCGTTGGCTGGACAGTGGCTCGCAGACATTCAGCGTGATGCCGACCTTGTTATTGGGGTTGGTGGTTGCCTGGGGTGTGCATCACCCCTTGATATCGGCACGCGTGCTCGGCATCGCCGGCCTGCTGGCGGGTTGGTTGTTGCGTGAGCAGCTGATGTATGGGTTGCCGGGGGTGTTGCTGCCGGGCGCCTGGTTGATGGCGCGCAGGCAAGGTGGGGTTGCCGGGTTGTTGCCTTGCCTGTTGGCTGCGGGCGGCAATCTGACCAATAGCTGGTTGCGCGAGCACCTGTTGGCGCCGTTCACGGTGCTGACACTGACTGCTGCAATTCTGGCGATTCCGCTCGGGGTGCTGTTGTTACGGCATGATGAATGGCGGGTGCCCGTAGTGGGGCGCTGGGGTTACCTGTTCTATCCGCTGCATTTGCTGGTCATCAAGGTCCTGTCATGAGCCAGGCATCGGGCCGCGGTGATCAAGGGGGGCGGGAGCCCGGCGTCGGGCCCCCATTGCCCGCGAAGAGGCCAGTACAGCAAGACGCTCAGCTGCGTGCCAACCGCCCACTCACATAATGCGCGACATCATTGAACCCTGGGGTCGACGCATGCCCCGGCGTCACCAGTGAGTCAATGAACGCCTCGTCCTCTGCGGTGATCTTCACCGCCAGCGCACCGCCATAGGTCTCCCACTGTTCCTCGGTGCGAGGCCCTACGATAGCGGAACTCACCAGCTGGTTGTTCAATACCCAGGCAATGGCAAACTCGACGATCCCCACACCTTTGGCCTCGACATAGGCCTGGATCTGCCGGGCAATCGCCAGCGATTCCTGGCGCCACTCCACCTCCATGATGCGCTTGTCCTGGCGCCCGGCACGGCTGCCAGCGTCCGGCACCGCCCCGGGCGCGTACTTGCCACTGAGCACGCCTCGCGCCAGCGGGCTGAACGGCACCACGCCCAGACCGTGCGCGGCCGCAGCAGTGAGTTGCTCTGGCTCGGCCTGGCGGTTGACGATGTTGTACAGTGGCTGGCTGACTACCGGCTTGGGTACGCCAAGGCGCTCGGCAATATGACAGACCTCGGCAATGCGCCAGCCACGGAAATTGGACACCCCCCAGTAGCGGATCTTGCCTTGGCGCAACAAGTCGCCAATGGCCTGCACGGTCTCTTCCAGCGGTACCTTGTGGTCTTCGCGGTGCAGGTAGTAGATGTCCAGGTAGTCCATGCCCATGCGGGTCAGCGTGGCATCCACGGCATTGAAGATGTGCTTGCGCGACAACCCGCTGCGGTTGGGCAGGCCGTCGGCCGGGCCGAAGCCGACCTTGCTGGCGACCACCCAGTCATGGCGATGGCGCGCCACGGCTTCACCGACGATTTCTTCCGAGCGCCCGGCGTTGTACACGTCGGCGGTGTCGATGAAGTTGATGCCTTGGTCCCAGGCCTTGTCGATGATGCGCAGGGCATCATCGGTACTGGTCTGCTCGCCGAACATCATGCTGCCCAGGGTAAGGGCGGAAACCTGCAGGCCACTGTGGCCGAGGGGGCGGTAGATCATGCGCGTGGGTCCTTGTGCAGTCGGCTGACCTGCCTGTTTTACACACAACCGGGAAGCATTGAAAGGCACCGCTCAGCCAATGAGCGCCAAAGCCTCCTGCAGGCTTAACGGGCGCTTCAGGCGTTGCGACAGTGTCGCCATGGCATCGGAATAACCTTTGGCGATAACGGCCTCGACGCGCTCATCCACACACTGCAGGGCAACGAAATCGCCTTTTTCCGGCTCCCCGACGAATTCGATCCGGTTCCAGTCCCTGGCATGACCCAGCACTTCATAGGTACGGCCGTGCTGGTAGGTCCAGAAGAAGGGTACATCGGCATAACGGCGCTGTTCGCCAAGCATGTTCGCGGCGGCGATAACCCCGTGTTGCTGGGCCAGGCGCCAGTGTTCGATGCGCACCGGGCGCCCCGTGAGCGGGAACGTGGCAATGTCACCTGCGGCCCACAAACCGTCAGCTGCGCGCATTTCTGCGTCGACCCTCACCGATTTGTCTTCGCCAAGCGGCACACCTTGAAGGAACGCGGTGGCGGGTTTTACCCCGGTGCCGAGCAGGACCAAGGGGGTCTGCAGCCGTTCACCATTGGCCAGTTTCACCGCTTCGGCCTTGTCCTGGCCTTCGATCCGCTCGACCTCGGTAGGGCCGTGGAAGGTGATCCCTTTTCGTTCATGCAGCGCGCGAATGCAGCGCCCGATCCGCTCACCCAACTGTCGGGCCAGAGGGACTTCGTGGCGTGTGACCACGTGCACCTGCAAGCCATATTTGCGCAATGCCGAGGCTGCCTCCAGGCCGATGAAGCCGTCACCGACGATGACCACCGGCTGGCCAGGCTCGGCTGCATCGAGCAACTGTGCAGCATCTTCCAGTGAGCGGAGGGTGAACACCCCGGGCAAGTCGGCACCGGGAATGTCTGGGCGCAGTGCTTTACCGCCGGTTGCCAGCAGGCAGGCGTGGTAATCGATCTGCTGACCATCGGCGAGGGTGACCTGGCGCTTCTGGCTGTTCAGGGTGCGCACCTTGCCGCACTTGCGTTCCAGCTGGCCCTTGCGCAGGGCGTCGGCTTCGAGCAGCGGGGGGACCTCATCGGGCGGCATCTGCCCGGCAATCACGAATTTGCTCAGTGCTGTGCGGTCGTAGGCCGGCTGGCGTTCCTGATCGATCCATACCAACCGGCCAGCGAAGCCATGAGCCAACAGGGTGGCGACGGCGGCGCTGCCGGCGGCACCGGCGCCGACTACCACGAAACAGCGGGCATCGCTGTGCCTGGGCGGTTCGGTTACCGGCAGGGGCTGGTCATCGACCCAGATTTCATCGCCCTTGATCCATGCCTTGTAGCGGCGCAGGTCGGCCAGCGCAGGTGGCTCACAGACCACCCCGTCGTCAACCGCGAAGGCAGCTTTGTGCCAAGGACAGACCAGCAGGCCACTGCAAACCACGCCTTCATCAAGGGGGGCGCCTGCGTGGGGGCAGTTGCCCTGGTAGGCATGTACCTGATCGCCTTGGCGGATGAGGATGAGTTCTTCGTTGCCGGCCTGCACGCGCAGGGGGCGGTGTTCGTCGAGCTGAGCCAAGCGTGCCACGGCGTATTGGGTCATCGAGGTTTCTCCAAAGGGGCCTTTGGAACCATTTGACGCCTGGGGCGCGGAGGGGATGCGTTGAGCTGACGATCGGTGGAGGGTTTGAATTTCGTATGGCTTGGGTGGGCCTCTTCGCGGGCTTGCCCGCCCACAGGCTTGAAACTTGTGGGAGTGGGCAAGCCCGCGAATGCCTCAACTCGCCCGCGCAGTGCTCAGCGAACCCGCTCGCGTTACACGCAAGGCCACCAGGCTACCCACTACGATCAACGCCGCGAGCGAATACAGTGCGGCATCGGTTGAGCCGGTCTGGTCCTTGATGAACCCGACCAGGTACGGGCTGAGGAACCCTGCCATCTGGCCTACCGAATTGATGATCGCCAGACCTGCCACGGCAGCTCCGGCACTGAGCAGCGCGGTGGGCATTGGCCAGAACATCGGCAGGCCGGTAAGCGCGCCCATGGTGGCGATCGACAAGCCAAGAATGGCAATGCTCGGGGTACCGGCGAAGTTCACCGCAATCAGCAGGCCGACGGCGCCCATCAGCATTGGCACCACAAGGTGCCAGCGGCGCTCGCTGTGCAGGTCGGCCGAGCGCCCGCAAAGGATCATGAACACACCCGCCAGCAAGTACGGGATGGCGCTGAGCCAGCCGATCAGCAGCGGGTTGTCGAAGCCCATGCTCTTGATGATCGAGGGTAGCCAGAAGTTGATCGCGTACACACCGCTCTGGATGCAGAAGTAGACGAAGCCGAAGGTCCAGATCAGCGGGTTGGTCAATACGGCCAGCACGCTGTCGCTGGTGGTGTTCGGTTTGCTTGCGGCATCGGCCTGCAGGTCGGCAGCGATCAGTTGACGTTCAGCCGGGCTCAGCCAGGCGGCTTTCTGGTAGCCGTCACTGAGCAGGAACACCGCCAGTACGCCCAAGGCCACGGTTGGCAGGCCCTGGATCAGGAACATCCACTGCCAGCCGGCCAGGCCGTGCTGGCCGGCGGCAAAATGTTCGAGGATCCAGCCGGAGAACGGCCCGCCAAGCAGACCCGATACCGGGATCGCCGACATGAAAAGGGCCATGATGCGGCCGCGCCGGGCCGCCGGGAACCAGCGCGAGAGGTACAGCACCACACCCGGGAAGAAGCCGGCTTCGGCAGCGCCGGTGAGCAGGCGCAGGGTGTAGAACTCGGTAGGGGAGGTGACGAACAGCAGGCAGGTGGACAGGCTGCCCCAGGCGATCATCATCAGGGCGATCCAGCGCCGTGGGCCGAAGCGATTGAGGGCCAGGTTGCTTGGCAGGCCGCACAGTACGTAGCCGATGAAGAAGATGCCGGCGCCAAGGCCGTACACCGTTTCGCTGAATTTCAGAGCGTCGAGCATTTGCAGCTTGGCAAAGCCGACGTTGACGCGGTCCAGATAGTTGAACAGGTAGCAGATGAAAATGAACGGAATCAGCCGCAGGGTGATACGCCGGTACAGCGCGTTACGGGTGGTGTCCGTGCCTTGGTCAGGGGCGGGGCTGTGTGCCATGATCGGGTTCTCTGTTGTTATGGTTTTCGCCGCGTCGCCTGTTTCGGCGCTCGCCCTGACGAGTCTCGGGGACTGCGGCTAGCCTGTCTTTGTGCTTTTGCACAGCGCTTGGCCCAGGCTGCTGTGCCCGAGCCCAAAAGCCAAACACCTAAAGGACCACGCAATGTTCGAACTCGACCATGACCTGGCACAGGATATCGTTGACCGGGCAATGGCCATCTTGCCTTGCAACGTCAATGTCATGGACAGCCAGGGGTTGATCCTGGGCAGTGGTGAACCGGAGCGCATCAACACCCGTCACGAGGGGGCGCAGCTGGTTTTGGCCAATGGCCGGATCGTGGAGCTGGATACCGACGCGGCCAAGTGCCTGAAGGGCGTGCAGCCTGGGGTGAACCTGCCATTGATGCTTGATGGGCGACTGATGGGTGTGTTGGGCCTGACCGGTGACCCGCAGCAGGTGCGCACCTATGGCGAGCTGGTACGCATGACCGCCGAAATGCTGCTGGCCCAACGCAATTTACAGGCTGACCAGCAATGGCGAAGGCAGCGCTGTGACGACCTGCTGGCGCTGTTGCTCGGCGGCAGCGGTAACGCCCCGCGCTTGCTGGACGAAGCCCGTCAGTTGGGTTTGAAACCTCAGCTGCCGCGGATTCCGTGCCTGTTTGAAATTACCTCGGGGGCACCTGCCGAGGCGCTGGCCGCATGGTTGATGAGCCGTTATCCGGATAGCTGGTGTGTCAGCCCGGCCCGCCAGTCGTTGCTGTGGTGCCGCCCGGCCGGCGTGGCACTGGATGAACTGCGCCTGCTGGAACGCCTGCAACGCCACGGCTGGGACATTGAGCGACTGGCCCTGGGTAGTGCAGCGCAGAGTCTGGAGCAGTTACGCCGTGGTTACCGCCGGGTGCGTGACTTGCTGGCCTATGGCCGCGAGGTATTGCCCACCGAACGATTGCTCAGCCTGCAGCGCTACCGGCTGCCGGCGCTGCTGTGGCGCCACCGTAACGACGACGCGCTGGACGAGTTGATGGAGCCGTTGCAGCGCATCCGCGCCAAGGACAGCAGTGGTCAGTTACTCGTCACTCTGCGCGCCTGGTGTGCCCATGACGGCCAGAGCCAGTCCTGTGCCGATGCCCTGGGCATCCACCGCAACAGCCTGCGCTATCGACTGGAGCGGATAGCCGAGCTGGGAGAGGTCGACCCGTTGCGCCTGGAAGGGATGCTTAGCTTGTACTTGGGGTTGCAGCTGTTGCCAGCTGACTGAAGGGTTCACTTGCCGGCGATTGGGCGAGAACAGGCAAAAAGGCATCTGCCCAAACAACCCGGCCAGCGATTTGTGCATTTGACCGAGGTCACCTTGGCTGCCACCTGTCAGCATGCTGCTCATCAGGACAGGAGAAACCCCATGAAGATCGTCATTGCCCCCGACTCGTTCAAGGACAGCCTCGACGCTGCCGGTGTCGCCCGCGCCATCGCTGCAGGCCTGAACGAAGCGTGGCCGGAGGCTGAACTGGTCGAGTGCCCGATGGCCGACGGTGGCGAAGGCACCATGGAAGCGATCCTGGCCGCCAGCCACGGTGAACTGCGCCGCCAGGCCGTGCGCGGGCCATTAGGGCAAAGCGTCGAGGCCAGCTGGGGCTGGTTGCCGCAAGATCGCACCGCAATCATTGAAATGGCCCAGGCCAGTGGCCTGCAACGGGTGCCAACCGGCCAGCGCGATGCTTGCCGCAGCAGCACCTGGGGTACCGGTGAACTGATTGCCGCAGCCCTCGCCGCCGGAGCCCTGCGTGTGGTGCTGGCGATTGGCGGCAGCGCCACCAACGATGCCGGCAGTGGTATGTTGCGAGCGCTTGGGCTACGCCTGCTGGATGCTGACGGGCAAGCACTGGAAGAGGGCGGCCTGGCCTTGTCCAAGCTGGCCCGTATCGACGCCAGCGGCCTCGACCCGCGCCTGGCCGAGGTGCAGTTTGAAGTCGCGGCGGATGTCGACAACCCATTGTGTGGCGCCAACGGCGCATCGGCCATCTTCGGCCCGCAAAAAGGTGCCAACCCGCAGCAAGTGGAGGCGCTGGACCACGCGCTGAAGCACTTTGCCGACCATTGTGCGCTGCTGTTGGGCGAGGATGTGCGCGATTACCCTGGTTGTGGCGCGGCCGGTGGCATGGGCTTCGCTGCCCGGGCATTCATGGATGCGCAGTTCCGTCCAGGGGTGGAAGTCGTGGCTGAGCTGGCTGGCCTTGCCGCCCTGGTGCAGGGGGCAGATCTGGTGGTGACTGGCGAGGGGCGTTTCGATGCCCAGACATTGCGTGGCAAGACGCCTATGGGTGTGGCACGGGTTGCCAAGCGCCATGGCGTGCCGGTGGTGGTGCTGGCCGGTACCTTGGGGGAGGGGTATCAACAGTTGTATGCCCATGGGGTCGATGCTGCGTTTGCACTGGCCAGTGGGCCGATGACCCTGGAGCAGGCATGTGCAAATGCTGCCGAGCTGTTGCAGGCCAGGGCTTGTGATATTGGTCGGTTGTGGCGCTGCGCGAAGCGAGGCTGAACACCACTGTTCAAGTGGCCTTAGGGCTGCGTCTGGAACATGGCAATGAAGTTGGCCAGCGCTGGCGAAGCATTCTGGGCGCTCCATTTCATGTACAACCCAAGCCCTGGGGCAGGCTGGTCATCGATAGGCTGGATCGGGCAAAACTGCACGCGTTCGCGCGGGGTCGAGCGGACGAACGACTCCGGCACCAGGGCCACGCCAAAGCCGCAGGCCACCAGGCCAAGCAGGGTGTGGATCTGCGCCGCCTCCTGCACGATCCTGGGGTAGAACCCGGCCGATTCGCACAGCGCAACCAACTGCGCGTGGTAGCCCCCGCCCAGCGCTTGCGGGGTGAACACGAAGTCCTCATCGGCAAACTCGCGCAAGTCGACAACTTCGTGCCGTGCCTTGGGATGGCTGGCGGGCAACGCCATGACGATCTGCTCGTCAAGCAGCAAGCGTGCCTCCAGGGTGCCGACTGGTAGCGGAAGCCTGCGCATGAAGCCAATATCCGCCTCACCGGCCAGCAAGGCCTTGGCCTGAGCGGCGGATGGCATCTCGCGGATGGTCAGTTGCACGTTCGGATAGGTTTCCCGAAAGCGGCGCAAGCGGTTGAGCAGCGAGTCGTAATAGGCGATGGAAATGGCCGTGATGGTCAATTTGCCGCTGACCCCCGCAGAAACGTTGCGCGCGTACTCGATCCCTTGTTCCAGTTCGGCAAGCGTGCGGTAAGCGGTGTCGAGAAACGCTGCACCCGCTGCGGTCAGACGCACCTCGCGCTTGTTACGCAGAAACAGGCCAAAGCCGAGCTTTTCTTCAAGCCGGTTGATCGCCTGGCTCAGCGGTGGCTGCGCCATGTGCAGGCGCTGGGCGGCCTTGTGAAAGTGCAGCTCTTCGGCCACGGCGATGAATTGCCTGAGCAAACGTGTTTCGATCATCCAGCATTCCTGCAGCGTGGCGACACGGCGGTGATATCCATGGGATATCAAAGTTGCATGCTTTTAATATTAAGTCATTGATTTTTTTGTTGATATCGTAAAAAAGGAGAATTGAAGGTAGCCAGAAATGCCCGTTACTCACCTGGCCGGTGCGCTGTGCCATCACACTCATGACAGCGATGGCCAGTACACCGCCACGCGCTTCAACAAAGACAGCGGCGTCAGCTATCGTCTTGACCTCGGCCGTGTGCAGGCCAGCGACCTGGCACAGGTGGCCGAGCGTAGGAGACGCATCAAGGAATGCAACTACGTGCCAGTCAAAGTTGCCAACGCACGCGCGGACCTTGGTGAAAGCCTGGTCTGGGATGAAGGCAGTGGCGTGCTGTACTTTGTCGATATCTCTGGCGGGCGCATCAACTGCCTGGCACCTGATGGCGAAGTCGATTGCCTTTACGAGTCTGCCGCGCGCATTGGCGCCCTGGCGCTGACCGACCGAGGCAACCTGATTTTCACCGAGGATGCCAGCGTGGCCATCTTCGATGTGCCAACGCGCAAGGTGCGCCAGCATTCGGCATCGGTTCATCCGCGCTCGACTTTCCGCTTCAACGATGGCGCCTGCGACCCGCAGGGACGCTTCGTCACCGGCCTGATGGACGAGGCCCCCAGTGGCAATACCGGGGCGCTTTTTCGCTTTGACTGGCAATTGAGCGACCAGGTGATTCACGATGACATGGCCTTGCCCACCGGCCTTGCCTGGTCGCAGGACGGCCACACGGTGTATTTCGTCGATTCGGCGGCGCGTGCGATCTACCGCGCCGAGTACCTCATCGAAGGCCGGCTGGGCGCTGTTACGCTGTTTGCCGAAACTCCCGCCGAACTGGGCCGGCCGGATGGCCTGGCGCTGGACCGCGAAGGCGGGCTGTGGGTGTGCCAGTACCATGGCAGTTGCCTGCTGCGCTACGACCGCCACGGGCACCTGACCGACCAGGTGTTGATGCCAGTACCGTGCCCCACCAGCTGCTGCTTTGGCGGGCCCGGGATGAACACCTTGTACATCAGCACCGCGCGTTACGACATGATGCCAGAAGACCTGCACCATTATCCGGACGCTGGCGACCTGTATGCCATCCGCCCGGAAACGGGCGGCGTCGCCAGGCACAGCTTCAAGGAATAAGCGGTTGCACCTGACTGGCCGGTAGCACGGCCAGTTCGCCAAAGCGTTGCGCCGAGTCGATGTAGCGCAGCGCCGACTTGGCATCTTTCCAGCCCACATAGCTCATCAGCGATTTCAGTTCCCAACCATTGGCGGTTGCCCAGGTGGCGAAGCCACGCCGTAGCGAGTGGCCGGTATACAGCGCCGCCGGCACCCCGGCGCGTTCCAGCATGCGCCGCAGCAGGCCGACCAGGCTGTTGCTGTTGAGCGCGCTGTCGCCAAGGTTGCCCCAGCGGTCGAGTTTGCGGAACACCGGCCCGTGGGCAATACCCGCGACTTCAAGCCATTGCAGGTAGGCAGTGACAGGGCACAAGGCCTTGAGGGCTGGGGTGCGGTGCTGCACGCCCAAGGCTTCGCGGTCGCCCTTGCTGCGTGGCAGGAAAAGCGTAATGCCGACACCGGCTTCGGCCTGGATGTGTTCGATGCGCAGGCGTGCCAACTCATCGCCGCGAAAACCACGCCAGAAACCCAGCAACAGCAAGGCGCTGTCACGGCGAGCCCGGCGCAGGGCTGCCAAATCATGGTGCTCGCGGGCTTGTCGGGCTTCTTCTTCAAAACACGTCACAGCAGTTTGCAGGTGTTGCAGCAACAGCGGGGCGGCCTGTTTGGGTGGCGTCGGGTGCAGGGTGCGGATGCCGCGCAGCACCTGACGCACCAAGGGTGCCTTGGTCGGGTCGGGGAAACCTTGGGCGACGTGCCATTGGCTGAGCGCGGCCAGGCGTTGACGCAGGGTGCTGACGGCATGCTGGTCGGCATGATCGGCCAGGTAGCGGGCGATACTCTCGGCAGTGGCCGGGAGAAAACCGCCCCAGTGGCTTTCGAAATGTTCGATGGCGGCCTGGTAGCTGCGCCGGGTGTTGTCACGGGTGGCGGCGCGAAGGTAGCGCTCGATATCGGTCATGGTGCGGGTGTCGGTGTGTGATCGGTACACGATAAACCGAAATGCGTTGCCTGTCCTTGCCCAACGCCATCGGCAAGCCTGCCGTTGCGCTCAGTACACGCATGCCTTGTCCTCGATACCGTTGAAGGGCGGGTAAACCCACAGCTGCGGCAGCGACAGTGGCCGGCTGAAGTGGTAGCCCTGGGCGATATCGCAGCCGGCAAGCTTCAGATACACCACCTGTTCACGGGTTTCCACCCCCTCGGCCACCACTTCCAGGCCCAGGCGCTTGGCCAGGATGATGGTGGAGGACACGATAGGGCTGTCGTCATGGCTGTTGGACAGCGCCGCGATCAGCGAACGATCGATCTTCAGCTTGCTCAGGGGCAGTGAATGCAGGTGGGCAAAGCCGGCGTAGCCACGGCCAAAATCGTCCAGACTGATACCCAGACCTGCGCCGCGCAACGTATGCAGGTGCGCCACCGCCGTGCCTTCGGGGTCGAGAATGGTGGTTTCGGTAATTTCCAGCTCCAGCTGCTGGGGCGCGATGCCATGATGCTGCAACTTGCTCAGCAGCCGGTCAGCGAAGTCGGCTTGACGCAGTTGCAGGGCGGAGACATTGACGGCCAGCCGTGTCTTGCGGCCTTGGGCATTCCAGCTCGACAAGGCTTCACAGGCCAGCTGCAGTACTTCCCAACCCAGCTCGACAATGAAACCACTGCGCTCGGCCAGGCCGATGAAGCGGTCCGGGTACAGCAGGCCGAACTCGGGGTGGTCCCAGCGCACCAGCGCCTCGTAGCCCAGCACCTGGTGGGTGTCAAGGCGCATCTGCGGCTGGTAGTGCAGCACGAACTGGCGTTCGGCCAAGGCACTGCCGAACGCCTGTTCAAGGGTAAACGCCTGGATATCGGCCAGGTTCAGCGAGGGGTCGAAAAAGCGATACTGCGCGCGCCCTGCCTGCTTGGCCGAGTACATTGCCGCATCGGCGCTGCGTATCAGGCTGTCGATGTCCTGGCCATCACGCGGACAGATGCTCACCCCTACGCTGGGGCTGGTGTTGACCTCTTGGCCATCCAGGGCGTAGGTGGCCGACAGTTTCTGCACCAGTTCGTGGACCCAGGCGTTGATCTGCTCCTCGCTGCGCTCGCCGGCCAGCAGCACCACGAATTCGTCGCCGCCAAAGCGCGAAGCCTCGTCGCCGGGCTCCAGCAGGCGCTGGATACGCCCGGCCACGGCCTGTAGCAGCAGGTCACCAATCTTGTGTCCAAGCGAATCGTTGATCGACTTGAAACGGTCCATGTCGATGAACAGGATCGCCATCAGTCGGCGCTTGCCACGTTGCCGAGTCAGCACCTGGCTGGCCACTTCGACGAACTGGCGACGGTTGTGCAGGCCGCTGAGGTGGTCGGTGGCGGCGGCGTGGCTGCTGCGCCGGTGTTCGTCCTCCAGGCGCACGATCAGCTGCTGATTGACCTGCTGGGCATGTTCCAGCGCATCGAATGCCTCCTGGCGCTTGCGTAGCAGGCGCAAGGTCCATAGCAGGCTGGCCAGGATCATCAGGGTCATGCTCAGGTTCAACCAGAATTGCCGGGAATAGGCCAGCGTCGAGGGTGTGAGGATTTCTGCCTGGCGCTGGCTGACCACCACGCTGAAGCCTTGCTCGGGTACATGGCGGTACACGCTTTGGTAGGCATCACCCGCTACGTACTGGGTCAGCATGCCCGCTTCGGTGTTTAGCGCCGGCAGCGGGGGCTGCAATAGGTCGCCGGCAGTCACCGTGCCGCTGTTGTCGATGCGCAGCCGCTCCAGGCCGTCATCCTGCAGCAGACGCACCAGGCCACTGTTGCCCAGGTCGATAGGCTGGAACAGCACCGCCAGGTAGCCGACGTCCAGTTGCACCATCAAAATGTTGTCGATTTCCCGGCCGGTCGAATTGGTCAACGGCAGCAGGAAGGGCAGGCGCCAAGTGGGCAGGGTAGCGGTTTGGTTGACAGGCTGAATGCTTGGCAGGAAAGGTTTGAAACCGTAGCGGTCAATGTGCCGTTGCAGTTGGCGCAACCAGTCTGCCGGCAACTCGGCGGCCTCATCGGTATGGCTGGCCGACAGCAGCCGGCCTTGTCGGTCGTACAGGCTCAAGCGCTTGAAAACTGGGTCTGCTACCAGGCTGGGTGCCGGGCGGAAGTTGCCCTGACGCAGCGCTTTCATATCGTCCTGGGTAACACGACCCACCGCCTGGGCGCGGTCGACAAGCTGTCGCAGGCTTTCGCCCAAGATGTTGGCCAGGTTCAGGTGCTCGATGGCCTTGGCCGACAGTGCATCCTGTCGGGCGGCGGCTTTTTGCGTGACGTGCAGCCCCCAGAGAAAGGCCAGGGTCGCTGCACAGAGTATCAGGATCAGCAGTCGCAGAAGGCTGGATGAGGAAAGCGAACGGCGAATCACTGCTGATAGTTCCCGACCCTGGGTGATGCTCGAAAAATACGACAGCGAGATGACAGCCTGATGACTGATGGCTAATCGCCTTTAGGGGATTCCCTTATTTGCAACGGGTGTCTGCAGGCGTGCCGTTTCTTCTTCGAGGTAGCTTATCAATGCGCTGACTTCGGCATCGCCCAGGCGCATGTTGGGCATGGCCAGGCGGTTGTATTGTTCGAACAGCAGCATGGCCAAGGGGTCTTTTTCGGCCAGCATCTGGTCGGGCACCTTCAGCCAGCGGACCAGCCAGTTGGCGTCACGCTGGCGGGTCACGCCCAGCAGGTC
Source organism: Pseudomonas sp. zjy_15 (assembly GCF_043101865.1). Lineage (NCBI taxonomy): Bacteria > Pseudomonadati > Pseudomonadota > Gammaproteobacteria > Pseudomonadales > Pseudomonadaceae > Pseudomonas > Pseudomonas sp. zjy_15. The sequence goes on along the minus strand of NZ_JBICII010000034.1, from coordinate 162,345 downwards.
GGGACCTATGCCTGGTTGGCCTGGCTCGGTGTTGCCCACGGTGTGGCAGGAAGAGCAACGGGTGCGGAAGATCTGCTCGCCGCTGCTGGGTGTGCGCATCTGCGGCGCTTGAGCGTAGTCATTGGTCATGGCGCTGGCCTGCTTCCAGTTGTGCAAGCTGTTGCCGAGGCGGTCGGCGAGGATGTACGGGCTTTCGAAAGGCGAGGCTTTCATCCAGCGGCCGGTGGCCTGGTTGCCGATGATGAGGCTCAGGTTGTGGTCTTTGGAGCGGCCGTTTTCCAGGCCATCGATCCACAGCCCCAGGCTGCGGCGTAGTTGCTCGATATCGTCAGGTTCGCCGGTCAGCAAGGTCCAGCCTGGGCCGATGCTGAACTTTTCGGCATAGCGCTTGAGGGTGGCGGGGGTGTCGTTATAGGGGTCGATGCTGATGGAGTAGAGGAAGATATCCTTGCCGACCCGGTCACCGAGGATTTTCTGTACCTGGCGCAGGCGTGCGGTTTCCACTGGGCAGGAATCGGAGCAGCCGGTAAAGATGAAGTTGATGGCAACCACCTTGTCCTTGATAAGGTCGTCGAAGAAATGCACTTCTTCGCCATCCTGGGTGAGCAGGGGGATGTTGGGGAAGTAGTTGGCCCCCCAGGGAGTGGCAGCTGCTTCGGCCACCGTTTGTTGCGGGTGCAGTGGCCAGAACGGAATGCTGGCGGCGAACAACGCAAGTACCAGCAGGAAACGCCATGAGCCGGGCATGATGCGGTCCTCGTGGGTTGGCTGAGCGGGGCCGCATAGGGGTCCCCGCTTTGCACTCACTTGTATTTGACTGGCGCTGTCACCGTCTGGCCCAGTGCCGATTTCACCGTGACCGTCGCTGGCGTGGCCGGGCCAAAGCCGGTGGTGGTCACCGCTACCCGCCAACGGGCCCCCGTAGTCGTGGCAGTCAGCGTCGCGTTCCCCAGGCTTACCGGACCACCGGTGGTTGCTGCAGTCACACTGATGCTGTTGCCCGTGGCCACCGTGGTAGTCCCCTGCACATCCCAGGTGAAACGGTTGCCGCTGCGTTCCTGCACCGTGGCACTGGTGACCTTGAGTTCGTCGGCCGCTGCTGCTGCGGTTACGGCGATGCTGACCGTGGCCGGGGCCACCGACTCGGCACCCTTGGTATCACGCGCCGTGTAATTGAAGCTGGCCGTGAATGGCGTGGCGACCGTAGCGGGCGGGCTGTACGTTACGGTGGTGCCGTCAGTGCTGACGGCACCCTGGCCGGAGTCCGGCTGGCTGAGGCCGGTTACCGTGAGCGGTACATTGCCGTCCGGGTCACTGTCGTTGGCCAGCACGTTCAGGGTGATCGGTGTGCCAGCCGTCGTTGCGGCACTGTCATTGGCCGCGACGGGTGGTTTGTTGGCCGGGTCGTCATTGTCGTCGTGGGTTTTGGTGCGGAACGTTGGCAGGCCCACCGAGGCCATGTAATGCACGCCATCCCATCCCGGCAGCGGGGTCGGCATCACCTGGAACTGCCCCGGGTGTTCAATGTCCCAGCGCAGCAGCATCGAAGAGTCCTCGTGCTGTGTGTTGTGGCAGTGCTCCATGTAGGTGCCGGCAAACTCGCGGAAGCGGATGGCCATTTCCACCTCGATGGACGAATCAGTATCCGGCCCGATTCGGTACACATCCTTGCGCGCCCATTTTTCCCATTCTGGCGGGGCCTTGCCGTCGCGGCTAAGAATCACGCCTTCCTCGAAGTGCACGTGTACCGGGTGGCTCCAGCCATTGCCGGCGTTGACGATATTCCACACTTCCAGGGTGCCGTCGCCGCTGAAACCAGCGTCGGTAGACTGGTTGGCCAGTTGCGGTGCGGCACTGATGCGGCGTGGGTCCATGCTGTAGCCAAAGCCGCCGTCGGTCTTGATGGTCCACGGGGTGGTGTCCGTACCGTCAGAGCGGCCAAAGATGAACTCGCGGTGGCGGGCATCCTTGAGTTTGGCCTGGTCGGCTGCGGCGTCGCGGTCAATTGGCAGGGGCAGCATTTTCAGGCCGGCAGCCTTGCCTGGCTTGGCCGGCTCATAGGCTACCGGGTCCATGCTCAGGTCCTGGCCGGTGTACGGTTGCACCCACAGTTGCAGAAACTTGCCGACTGCCGGATCGCCCTTGTCCCACTGCGGGCCTTTGCTGGTCTGCTTTATCACCGCCTTGTATTTTTCCGACAGCACGTCGGCCAACGGGATAGCTTGCTTCGGACCTTTGCCGGAGTCGTGCTCCATCAGGTTGACGAAGTACAGCTTGTCGCCTGCCTTGATGCCATTCCTGGCGAAGTTGATGATGTCGTAGCGCTCGGCAATGCCCTGCAGTGGCAGGATGCCGTTGTTGTCTTGCAGGTTGCCGTCACCATTGAGGTCCATCGTGCCGTCGAATGGCACCGCGTGTTCCATGATGTTGCCGTCGTTGGCGATCATGTGGAACGGCACCCGCGCATACGACACGTTGGAGCCGGACGGGCCTTTGAACTCGCCACTGTTACCGGCAATTTCCCGCACCACGGCGAACTTGAAGTAGCGTGAAACCGAACCGTTGAGGATACGGAAACGGTAACTGCGCGCACGCACCTTGAGCCTGGGCTGGTACTGCCAGTTGACCAGGATCTGGTCACCGAGGAAGCCGTCAGTGTTGAACGGGTTGAACCACAGCTGGCCGTTTGCATCCCAGGCCTTGTCGGCTATCACCAGGTTGACGTCATAGTCACGGTTACCCCAAGGCATGGCTGAGCCACTTGGGAAGCGCAGGTTGACACCGTCCTGCAGGGCCTCGTTGCCGCGGTCCAGGGCGCTGTAGTAGTTCATCATCACGGCGTTGCCTTTGTAGACGTTCTGCGCCGTGAAATCCATCATGTGGCCGTGGAACCAGTGGGTACTCATGGTTTCGCGCCAGTCACCACGAATCTTGATGCTGCCGTTCTCGCAGGTTTTCAGGCCCGGTGTGCCATCGTTGACGAACAAGGTTTCACCCGGCGAGCAGGGGAAAGCTGCTCGCGGGTCCTGGGCACGGGTGTTGATGGTGTCGTAGCCGGCCAGCTGCACCGGCCAGCGGTAGTCGTAGTACTGGCCGGGGAAGAAGTACGCGTTGGCAAAGCCGTCGCTTTCGGCCGGGGAGTGGCCGTTGTGCTCGTGGGTCGAGATGGTATGCAGGCCAAAGCCGCCGTTGGCCGACGGGTCAATCGGCAGGGCGTTGTAATGGCGCATCAGGATTGGCTGGCCGTAGCGCACCATCAGCAGCTTGGGCGGGAAAGTGCCGTCGAAGGTCCACAACGATTTGTGGTTTTGCAGCGGCATGTTTGGGTGGAAGCGTATGTCGATACCCTTGGTGGTGCCCAGCGTGGTCGGAATGTCCGACGTCTGGTAGTACAGGCCTCCTGGGGCAAATTCACCGACGGCATAGTTGTGCAGTTGCTTGCGGTCGCGCAGGCCGAGGTTGATGCGCGCACCGGCCTGGGCGGTCTTGAACGCTGCCTGCGGGTAGAACTCGTTCCAGCGCTGGTGCGACCAGCCTTTTCCTGGTGGCCGGCCTTCAGCGGGCGAGCCGACCGGCTGGCGGTTGAGGAACATCTCGATCTGCGCCTTCCATGGGTTGCGGTCCAGCACGTTGGCGTACTGGGTCGGGAACGGGTACAGGCCGGGTTGCTTGAGGAACGCTTCCAGTGCGCTGCCACTGGGTCCGCTGCGTGCCACCACGTTGGGGTCTTGCGCGGGGGCCGCGCCGAGGGTGGGGACCGGAAAGGTCAGATCGGGCGCCGGCGTGGTCGGGTCGAGCTTCTCTGGCCCGAACTCTTCGAACAGCAACAGTTGCTGGGTGAAAGGTTGCGCACCGAACAACGGGCTGGGTTTGCCGTTGGTAGGGTACTTGTCCGACGTTTGCAGGGCAGGCGGCAGCACGTTGTCGGTGCGTACCGTGCTGCGGTCGCCATATACGCCATCGGTCAGCTCCAGCGCGCCCTCGTTGGCCTCGGGCAAGGTTTTCAGCTCAAGCAAGGCAGCGGTCGGGTCGTCCGGCTGGTCAGTGTAGGCCGACGGGTCGGTCGGCGGTGGCGGGCTGTTGTCGTCGAGGGGGGCTGCCATGGCCGTGATCAACCCCAGGCTGATCATCAGCGCAGTGACGGAGGACAGATGGAACGCGCGCCTGGACGCGTGGCTCATGGCGGATGTTTTCATTGGCTTAAGCCTCTGTTGCGGCCTTACGGCCTTAAGCCATCAATGGCGTTTTGCCCGTTAAATGGCCATGAGCAACAGCTATGCCAACAGATATTTCAGTAATGCTTTGACATACAAAACCTTGCAGCGCCTGGCGTGCACTAAACGATGGCGCGTCAAGAATGGGGGCAGATACCCATTAGCGGGTCACCATTGCCCACAGTTCGGGGAGTTGGAGAGTAGTGACAGGCGCGGCGCCCTCGGGTATACCTGAACGCCACCAAGGGGAGCCCGGCAATGGGCTGAGAAACCGCTGAACGCTACAGCGCGGTGACCCTTCGAACCTGATCCGGATCATGCCGGCGAAGGGATGGGGCTTGTAACCTGCCTTTTTGCCGGCCTCACTGCGAGGCCAGTCCATGCCAACTTTCAAGGTCTCGCTGTCACCCTCATCAAGGACAGCAACATGACCGAACGTTTCAGCCAGTCCCTGCGCCGCCAGTGCGAGCCGACCTGGTCGGCGGCCGTTGGCCACCGTTTCGTGACCCAATTGTGCGACGGCAGCCTGCCTGACCCGATCATGGTCAGCTACCTGGTTCAGGACCACCGTTTTCTCGACAGCTTCCTGACCCTGCTGGGCGCGGCGATCGCCACCGCTGACACGTTTGAAGCCCGCCTGCGCTTCGGCCGCTTTGCCGGGATGATCTCCAGTGACGAGAACACCTATTTCCTGCGTGCCTTCGAGGCCCTGGGTGTCAGCCCGGCGCAACGCAGTGAACCGGCCGATACCGCGCCTACCGCAGGTTTCAAGGCGATCATGCGCGAAGCGGCAGCCACCCGTTCCTACGCAGCGGCACTGGCGGTGCTCAACGTCGCCGAAGGGCTGTATCTGGATTGGGCGCTCAAGGCGCCGAAACCGATGCCGGACAACTTCGTCCATGCCGAGTGGATCACCCTGCACGACAACCCGGCGTTCCAGGCATTCGTCGCTTTCCTGCAGGCCGAACTGGACCGCGTCGGCCCGCAGGAGGCCGCATTGGCCAGTGACTTCTACCAGCGCACCGTGGCGCTGGAGCTGGCTTTCTTCGATGCAGTGTACCCGGAGGGCAAATGAGCATGGATATCTTCGAGCGCCTCAAGGCCGCCGCCACGCCACAATGGAACAGCTACGTAGACCATGACTTCGTGCGTCAGATGGGCGAGGGCACGCTGAGCGAGGAAGCGTTCCGAACCTACCTTGTGCAGGATTACCTGTTCCTGATCCAGTTCGCCCGCGCCTGGGCGCTGGCCGCCTACAAGAGCCGTCGCCCGACCGACATTCGCGCGGCGCAGGCCGGGCTGGCGGCGATCCTGGATGAAACAGAGCTGCACTTGCGCCTGTGCGCGCGCTGGGGCTTGACCCAGGCAGACATCGAAGCCGCGCCAGAGCACCAGGCCACGGTGGCATACACCCGTTACGTGCTGGACTGCGGCGCTGCCGGCGACCTGCTGGAGCTGCATGTGGCACTGGCACCTTGCGTGATCGGCTATGCCGAAATCGGCCGGACCCTGGCCGAGCGCATTGGCGACTTGAGCAATCACCCCTACCGCGAGTTGATTGGCGAGTATGCCGGGGAGGGCTACCAAGGGGTGGCCGCAGCAGCGCGCAAGCACCTGGACGAACTGGCAGCGCGCAGCATGACCGAACAGCGGTTCGCCGAACTGGCAGGGATTTTTGGCCAGGCCTCCAGCCTGGAGGCTGATTTCTGGCAGATGGGGCTGGACGGGATCGTGTAAACCGCCGTGGGCTGGGTGATTACTACCCAGCCTGAGCCCGCTTTGGTGCATGAACGCCTCAAAATAAGTCGTCCCGCACACTTCAAATCGTCAGATCGCGGCTTTAATGTGCACAGTGCATATGGATTTCTGGGCGACCAGCCCGATTTTTCCGGGTGGCGGCGCAGTAAAAAAAGCGGCCCGCATATTGCTCTTTCTGCTCCCGACTACACACCCGGAGCCCCCGTGCAATGAGCTCACCCAACGAATTCCCCCTCAGCGAAGCCCCGCAGTCCGCCCGTAGGGGCCTGCTGCCGATCGCGATGGTCTTGTTCAGCTTCACCTTCTTTACCGGCACGATGTTCGCCGGCGGCAAGCTGGGCATGGCATTCAGTTTTGTCGACATGCTGTGGGTGGCTACCCTTGGCAACAGCCTACTGGCCTTGTATGCCGCAGTGCTGGCCTTCATCGCCTCGCGCAGCGGGCTGAACACCGTGCTGATGGGGCGCTTCTGTTTCGGTGAAGCGGGGAGCCGGCTCTCGGATTTTCTGCTGGGTTTTGCCGAACTGGGCTGGTATGCCTGGGGCACGGCTACGGTGGCCATCGTGCTGGTCAAGCTGCTGGGGCTGGCGGATGGCTTCGGCATGCCTTTGATGGTGCTGTTCGGGCTGGGTTTCAGCATTACGGCCATCATCGGTTTCAAGGGGCTGGATGTGTTGTCGCGGGTGTCGGTGCCATTGATGTTCGTGCTGCTGTTGGTGTCCATGTACATCGCCACCCGTGATGCCGGTGGCTTTGCCGGCCTGGCTGCAGTCGTCCCGCATGAAACCATGACCTTTTCGGCGGCAGTCACCATGGTTTTCGGCACCTTCGCCAGTGGCGCCACCCAGGCCACCAACTGGACACGGCTGGCACGCAGTGGCCGGGTAGCGGTGACCGCCAGCGTGGTGGCATTCCTCCTTGGCAACGGCCTGATGGTGGTGGCCGGCGCGTGGTGCGCGATGGTTTACCAGCAGGCCGATATCGTCGACGTGATGATGCTGCAGGGTCTGTCGTTCGCGGCGGTGGTGATGCTGTGCCTGAACCTGTGGACCATTCAGGGGCCGACCATCTACAACGTGTCGGCCGCCGCCTGCCATTTGTTGCGCAGTGAGCGCCGGCGCACGGCAACCCTGGTGGCGGCCGGAGTTGGGATTGTGCTGGCGATGGGTGGCATGTACGAAATGCTGATCCCGTTCCTGGTGCTGCTGGGGTCGATCATTCCGCCGGTGGGTGGGGTGATCATGGCTGACTTCTGGTATCGCCACCGCGGCAAATACCCGGCGCTGGGTGCGGCAAACCTGCCACGCTACAACCTCACCGGGCTGCTTGCCTATGCCGTGGGCGCTGTACTGGCCTATGCCTCACCGTGGGTCGCGCCGCTGGTGGGCATCGCCGCCTCGGCAGTGTGCTACATCGTCATTCTGGAGCTGGGCGCACGCCGCCGGGCGCCACGCCAGGCGGGTGTCGAGCCGTGAGCCTGGCGCTGGACGAGATCCTGCGTTTGCCCGGCCTGCACGAAATGCATGTGCGGGCCGGGGCGCGCAACCTGCAACGGCGGGTACGCTGGCCTTACGTGGCGGAGAACGAGGGTATCGCCGAATGGGTGATGGGCGGCGAACTGGTGTTCGTCACCGGCATCAACCACCCGCGCGGCGAAGCCAACCTGCTGAGCCTGGTGGAGGATGGCGACGCCGTGGGCATTGCCGGCATGGTGATTCTCACCGGCGGCAGTTTCATCCAGAGCATCCCGGCGCCCGTGATCGCGCGCGCCGAGCAACTGGGCTTGCCGCTGATCGAACAGCCCTACGCGCTGAAGATGGTGGTGGTCACCCACCTGATCGGCACTGCACTGGTGCAGATGAGCCAGGTGCGCCGCTCGCGCAACGACATCCTTGGCCAACTGCTGACGGGCGACTACCCGAGCCTGGCGATTGCCCGGCAGCGTGCAGCGCACCTGCAACTGGCGCTGGACAAGCCGCGGCGCCTGCTGGCGTTGCGCCTGACGGGCGTGGACGCCTTGTTCGAGCGCCAAGGGCTGGCCCACGGCGAGCGTACCTGGCAAGCCACCCGGCAGGCCCTGGAAGACCAGCTGGAAGCCTGGTGCCGCCAGCGGCCTGACAGTGTGACAGCGCAACTGCCGGGCGACCTGTTCGTAGTGCTGCTGGCCGATACGCACGACTTACCCGAGACGTTGGGTGCGCTGTACCGGCAGTTGCAAGCCGCGACAGGTGAACTGGGCCTTTACATGGGCCTGTCGAGCCTCGCTGACGATTGCGCGCATTACCGCCAGGCCCTCAACGAGGCACGCCAGGCGCTGGATGTAGCGCAGCATCTGCGCCCGGTCAACGGCTATTGCAACTTCAGCGAGCTTGGCGTCCTGCGCCTGCTGCAAGGTATTGTCGACCGCTCGCTGATCGACGATTTCGTCAGCCGCACCCTCGGCCCGCTGATCGCCCCCGGGCGCAAACACGCCAATGCCCTGGTGCATACCCTCGACGCCTTGCTAATGGAAAATGGCAACGGGCTCAAGGCCGCACAACGCCTGGGGCTGCACCGCAACACCATCAATCAGCGCATCCAGCGCATCGAACAACTGAGCGGGCAGTCGCTGGACGACCCGCTTTTTCGCATGAATGCTTCGGTCGCCATGCTGGTATGGCGCATGAGCGAAGCCCACGGCAAGGAGTAACAGCATGAACATTATCAACGCACGCCTGCGCGGCAAGCCTGGCCTGTTCCGCGTCGAACTGAACGGCGAGCGCATTGCCGCCATCGTGCCCCAGACCGACGCCGTGGCGCCCGCTACGGTCAATGACCTGGACGCCGGACAAAACCTGGTGGTCGCGCCCTTTGTCGAGCCGCACATTCATCTGGATGCCACGCTGACCGCTGGTGAGCCGAAGTGGAACATGAGCGGCACGTTGTTCGAAGGCATTGAGCGCTGGTCCGAGCGCAAGGAAATCACCACCCACGACGACATCAAGACCCGTGCGAAAAAAACCATCGGCATGCTGGTGGACCACGGTATCCAGCATGTGCGCACCCACGTCGATGTGACCGACCCGAAACTCACCGCGCTCAAGGCCATGGTCGAGGTGCGTGACGAAGTGCGTGAGCTGATCGACCTGCAGATTGTCGCCTTCCCGCAGGAGGGTATCGAGTCGTACGCCAACGGCCGGGCGCTGATGACTGAGGCCGTGGCAATTGGCGCCGACGTCGTCGGCGGCATTCCGCATTTCGAAAATACCCGCGACCAGGGGGTATCGTCGGTGAAGTTCCTGATGGACCTGGCCGAGCGTACCGGCTGCCTGGTGGACGTGCACTGCGACGAGACCGACGACCCGCAATCGCGCTTCCTCGAAGTGTTGGCCGAAGAAGCGCGGGTACGCGGCATGGGGGCCCGGGTCACGGCCAGCCACACCGTGGCCATGGGCTCGTATGACAATGCGTATTGCTACAAGCTGTTCCGCCTGCTCAAGCTGTCGGGCATCAACTTTGTGTCGTGCCCGACCGAGAGCATTCACCTGCAAGGGCGCTTCGACAACTACCCGAAACGTCGTGGCGTTACCCGCGTCGCCGAGATTGACCGCGCCGGCATGAACGTGTGCTTCGGCCAGGATTCCATCGTCGACCCGTGGTACCCGCTGGGCAATGGCAACATCCTGCGCATTCTCGAAGCAGGCCTGCACATCTGCCACATGCTCGGCTATGAAGACCTGCAGCGCTGCCTGGACCTGATTACCGAGAACAGCGCCCGCACCCTGAACCTGGGCGAGCGCTATGGCATCGAGGTGGGGCGGCCGGCGAACCTGTTGCTGCTGTCGGCGCCGGATGATTACGAGATGGTGCGCAGCCAGGGGCACGCTTTGGTATCGGTACGCAATGGCAAGGTACTGATGCAGCGCACGCCAGCGCAGGTGCAACGTTTGCGCTGACGCTGTTGTCGCCTCAGGTGCACAGGGCTGCCAGGGCGTAGCTTGCGACTTGCGCATCCTGCACTGCCACACCGGTCAGGTCCGCCAGGGTAATCTGGCTGTCGTGCTCACGCCCCTTGGCGCGGCCAGCCAGCAGCGTACCCAGCTCGATCAGCTGGTTAGCGTCGATCCGGCCGCTGCCGAGGGCATGGGCCACTTCGCCGTACTGGCTGCACTGGGCGATGGCGTCGACGATGATACGGTCTGCCCTGGCCACCAGTGCCGGATCCAGCTCCTGCTTGCCGGGCGCATCGGCACCGACGGCGGTGATATGCGTACCCGGCTGGACCCAATCGCTGTGCAACAGCGCCTGGCGAGAAGGCGTGGTGCAGACGATCAGGTTTGCAGCGCCCGCAACCTCGGCAGCATCCTGCGTGCTGTGCACTGCGAAGCCCAGCTCGCGGGCAAATGCCGTATAGGCCGCAAGCCCGCGTTCATGCCGGCCCCAGACAATCACCTGGCGGCAGTCGGTCACAGCGCGAAGCTGCTCAAGCTGCATCTGCGCCTGCATGCCGGTGCCGAGGATGCCAATGGCCTTGACCTGGGATGGCGCCAGCAGCCGGGCGGCGATACGCCCGGCCAACGCGGTGCGCATGGCAGTCAGCCAGCCTTGGTCCTGCAGCAGTGCCAGCGGCTGACCGGTGTGTGCAGACAACACAAGCATCAGGCCATCATTGCTCGGCAGGCCCTTGGACGGATTGTCGTAGAAGCCTGTCGAAAGCTTGACGGTGAAGGTCGGGCTGCCTTCGATGTAGGCCGACTTCACGCAACAGTCACCGTTCGCGCCCTTGAATGCGAAGCCCTGCACGGGCGGTACCTGCACCTTGCCTTCGGAGTAGGCGATGAAGCCTTCCTCCAGTTGGCTGACCGCGAGCTCCGGGTTGAAGCGGGCGATGATCTGCGCCTTGCTGAAGACCCTCATTGAACGGCCTCGAGGAACTTCTCCAGCAGGATGTTACGGCCACACAGGATCACCGCGACACGCTTGCCCTGATAGCGCTCGGCGAGCTTCTGCATGCCGGCGACCGCAACCGCTGCAGCGCCTTCGATGATCCAGCGCTCACTGCTGGCGATGTCGCGCATGGCGCAGCGGATTTCGTCCTCGCTGACCAGCACGGTATCGGTGAGCAGCGCCTGGCAAAGCGGGAAGGTGATGGAGCCTGGCTCGACGCCGCCAGCCGTGCCATCCGACAGCGTTTCGCAGGCATCCAATTCGATGATTTCACCGGCCTTGAGTGATTGCTGCAGCGTTGGGTCATTCGCCGGCCAGCAGCCGATGATCTCAGTGCCCGGCTTGAGTACGCGCAGGGCGGCGCCGATGCCGGAAATCATCCCGCCACCGCCCACGGCAACGAACACCGCGTCCAGGTCTGGCGCCTGCTCGAACAACTCCATGCCGATGGTGCCCTGGCCGGCAATGACTTGCAGGTCGTTGTAGGGGGACACGAAAGGTACGCCCTGGGCCTTGGCTTGCCTGGCTGCTTCCAGCTCTGCACTCAGCGGGTCGGTGGGCAGGCAGACCACTTCGGCGCCCAGCGCGCGCATTGCCTCTGTTTTGTATGCCGATGCGCCCGTGGTGGTGTAGACCTTCACTGGCACGCCAGCCATCTTGCCGGCCAGGGCCAGGGCCTGCCCATGGTTACCGGAAGAGGCGGCTATCACCCCCTGCTTGCGCGCCTCGGCCGGCAACAGGCGCACCTTGTTGCTGGCACCGCGAAACTTGAATGAACCGGTGTGCTGCAGGTGTTCGCATTTGAGCAGCACTTCACAGCCGGTCAGTGCCGACAAACGAGGGCTGTGCAAGAGCGGGGTAATGCTGACGGCCGGGCGGAGCGCCGCATGGGCCTCCTGAATGTTTTGGTGCAATGTATCAAGGAACTGGGCATCAACGGACGGGGTGGCTGGCATGACGGGTCCTTGCAGGCATATGGATAATTTGTCCACAATAGAATTATATTCCACCAATAGCAAGAGCGTGTGCCTACAGCCAGGCAATACCGCCTAGGCCCTGACTTCCTTCAGGTATTTGTACACGGTGGCCCGCCCCATGCTGAGGACGTTGGCAACGTAATCGGCGCCGCTGCGCCCCTCGAATGCACCCTCGGCATGCAAGGCCAGGACAAGGTTGCGTTTGTCCTTCATCTTCAAGGTCTGCAGCGACAGGTTATGCGCTTGCAGCCACGCTTGCAGGAAGGTGTTGATGCGCTCCTGCCAATCGTTGCGGAACAACGCATCCGGTTGCGGCTCCAGCCGACTCATCTGGAAGAACGCATCCAATGCCACACGCGCCTGCTCCAGCACCGACACGTTCAGATTGATGCACATCAGATACTCGGCTTCGCCTTGCGGATTGTGCAGCACAGCACTGATCGAGCGGACCTTCTGACCGTTCCAGTTGAGCTTCTCGTAAGGACCAAGGTTGGTACCCTTCAAAAGGTCCCCCAGTTCTGGACCGATTGCCGAATCATCGCCGAGCTTGCGATGTGAGAAATTATTGGCGATATGAACGATTGTCTGGCTGCGTATCTCATGAATGACGACTTCCGCGTGGGGGTACAGCAGCAGGGCAATGCTTTCAGCGATTGCCTGGTAATTTTCCAGTGTCATGCATTAGCCAATGATCTATTGAAGATCGCCTATGGTGGCCCTAGAGAATCCTGGGCACAAGACGGAGCTTTACCGGGTCAGGATCAAGTCCTGGCTGCGAGCCGTTCGCCTCGGCCATTGCTGCGTCAGCAGCATCCCAAGTCCTCCAGTGGGATCCGCAGCCGGCGAGCGACCTCGCCTTGGCCTGGCTCCGCCAATTGCTGGTGGAACAGGCCAAGGCGTTGGCTCAGGGCTGAAGATCGCCGCTGTCGCCGATCAGCCCAAGCGCTTCGATGGCCAGCAGCGCGCACCGCTCATCGTTGTCCGAGGTATCGCCACTGACGCCGATCGCGCCCAGTAGGCGGCCTTCTGCATCGCGCAGAAGAACGCCGCCTGCAACCGGAATCACCTCGCCACCGGTGAGGCTGTTGATGGCATCGAAGAACGCCGGCATGGTCTGGGCGCGGCGCGCCAGTTCGCGGCCGCCGAAGCCCAGGCCCAGGCAGCCGCGGGCCTTGCCGGTGGCGATCTGCGGCCGCAGGTAGCTGGCCTGCTCATCGCGCAGCACCGCCAACGGGTGGCCGGCGCTGTCGAGCACCGCTGCGGCCATAGGCTTCAGGTTCAAAGTGCGTGCCTGGTGCAGGGTCGCGACGGCCAGTTGCACTGCCAGCTCGAAGTTGAGCGTTGTCATGTTCACAGCCTCCATTTGCCGAGTTCGGACACGCGGTCGCGGGTGTAGAGGTCGGTCCATTTCAGCGAATTGAAGTCCGACACCTGCTTGGGGTTGTAGGCGGTGCGTTGCAGCCGTACCGGCTCGCCGGCCTTGTACACCGCTTGCAGGCGATCGCGGTCTTGAAGGATGCGGATGTCGTCCAGGGGCGAACCGTCGAGCACCAGCAGGTCGGCCTGTTTGCCCGGTTCCAGGGTGCCGAGCGTCTCGCCGCGCGGCATCAAGCGTGCGCCGACATGGGTTGCGGCGAATAACGCTTCGGCCGGGGTGAAGTCCAGGTGCCGTACCAGCAGCTCCAGTTCACGCGCGTGCCATTCGCCATAGGGCGTCACTGCAAAGCCGCTGTCGCTGCCGCAGGCGAAGGGTACGCCGGCGGCCTTGGCGCGCTTGAGTACCGGCGCGCCGAGCTCGAGGGTACGGGCGCAATAGGCGGCGTAGCCGGTGCTGACCGCGGGGTCATGGGGCTGGCAGAAGTCCACGGTGTTCTGCGGGAAGGTCATGGTCGGAGCGAGCACGCTGCCAGCCTCAAGCAGCGCTTCGATGCAGGCGTCATCCATGTAGAAGGCGTGGAACACCAGGTCGACGCCAGCCTTGGCCGCGTACATCACCGCTTCTCGGCCATAGGCGTGGGTAGCCACCCGGCAGCCGAGGCGATGAGCTTCGTAGACCATCTCACGGGTCTCGTCGGCGGTGAAAGCGGCGATGATTTCGCCGTTGGGGCGACGGTGAGTGCCGTCCATGGCGATCTTGATCAGGTCCACGCCGTCCTTGGCCTGCTTGCGGATCTGGGCAATGGCATCGTCACGGCTGGTGACCAGCGCGGCGGTGAAGTACTCAGGGGCGCCGACGCGGCTGGGGAACCAGTCGTTCAGGCTCTGTCGATTGGTGATGACTCGGCTGCTTGCAGCGATACGGGGGCCTTCGAACAGTCCGGCGTTGACCGTATTGCGCACGGCAATGCTGAGTTGGCCACTATCGCCAGGGCAGACCATGGACGTCACGCCGGCAGCCAGAACGTGCTGAGCGAAGAACAGCCCCCGCAGGGCGCGAAACTCGTCGCTGGTCCAGATGTCGATGTCTTCCTCGCTCTGGGAATTGCCAAACGCCAGGTGGGTGTGCACGTCCACCAGCCCGGGCATGACGAACTGGCCGTGGGCTTCACGGTCGCCGGGTTGCGGACGGGGTGCCTCGGCGGAAGGCCCGACATGGCGGATCACGCCGCCTTCGATGATCAATGTCTGACGTTGGCGGGTGTGCAGGCCAGTGCCGTCGAACAGGGTGGAGCAGTGCAGGTGCAGGGCACTCATTGGTGAGCTCTCTCATCTAGAGGGGTGGTGCAAGGCTAGGCCGTGGTGACTGCCCGGCACCAACAGATGCTATTGATGGCCAGGTATCGATGGCATCGATACCTAGCGCTCTCTGGCGCAGAAACAAGTACTGCGCCAATCGGCGCCGTCGAAGCCAGGGCCGGCAGCGCCGATCAGGCCGTGTGGCCGCCAAGGGTTTCGGCGATCCAGTCGGCGATGTAGTGCCCGGCATTGATGCTGTTGTCGAAGCTCGAGTGCTGCACGCCGCCTTCACGGCCAGTGAAAATCTTCAGTTCGCGTTTCGGACTGTTGACCAGTTGCTCGTAGGTGCGGTGTGCCCATTTAAGCGGGATCTGCGAGTCTTTCTCGCCGTGGGTGACCAGAAACGGTACGTGGATACGGTCGAGTACACCGTCGAGGTGTACGTTTTCGGCGATGCGCATGAAGTCGTCCAGGTCCTTCGCCCCCCAGACCCATTGCACATGCGCCCAGTAGTGTGGCACCGGGAAGTTGCCTTCCTTCTCCAGGCGACGTTTCTGCACGTCGCGCCAGTCGTGGTTGGCGCCCCACACCACGCCGCAAGCAAAGCGCGGTTCGAACGCCACTGCGCGCGGACAGTAGTAGCCGCCCAGGGAAACGCCTTCCAGGCCGATGCGCTTGGCATCGACATCAGCGCGGGTTTCCAGCCAGTCCACTATGCGGCTGGCCCAGTGTTCGCTGTCATGGCGCGCAGTCATGCCGTGGAGGCGAAGCGCTTCGCCGGTGCCGGGCTGGTCGACAACCAGCGAAGACACGCCTCGCCTGGCCAGCCAAGCAGGCAGGCCGACGCGGTATTTCATTTCCTTGGTCGAATCCAGCCCGTTGACTTGCACCAGCAGCGGTGCCGGGCCACTCACTCCCTCTGCGCGCACCAGCAGTCCCGAGAGGTGCTTGCCTTCATACGGGATCTCTACGCGCTCACAGTTCTCCTTGGCCAAATCGATGCCGCGGGCGAAGGTGTCGAGGAAGCGCTGATACAAGGCTGCACGACCCGGCGCGCCGTGGGCCTGCAAGCGTTCGCAGGTGAGGTAGTAGGTGGCCGCGCGGTTGTATTTTTCGCCGGCGGACAAGCGTCGGCCGGCGGTTTCGTCTTCTTCGGCCAAGCCGCACAGCTTGTCGGCCATGGTCGACCATATTTCCCGGAAGGCCTGGGTGCCGGCGGCGTCGGGCTGTTTGGCGGCTTCCTGCAGCGGTGCGCACATTTCCTCGATTTCACCCATGCGGGCACCCATTTCAATGGCCAGGTCCACCGAGAGGTTCCAGACGTAATTGGTGGGGAAGTAACGGAACATTCTTGTTGTCCTTCTGCGGTCGTGGAGTCCGGCGCCCACTTGAGCGACAGGCAGGGCGCGGTTTGAAGGCAAGGTACGCAGGCAGGGCAGGGTGGGGCCAATCGTGATCAGGGATGCGAGGTATTGCGAAACGCGATGCCCCAGCACCGTCGCGGTGTCTGGGGCGATGGTCACAGCTCAGGCGGTGGCGCGCAGAGCATCTGGCTGCGTGCTGGCGCACTGAATGACATCGCTGATGCGCTCGCGCAGCCATCTGTGCATGGGGTCGCCGTCCATGCTGCGGTGCCACAGCATGAATTCGCGCATAACCGGGATCTTCACTGGCGGTGGCAACAGGCGCAACGGCAGGTAGCCGGCATAGAGTTCGGCCAGTCGGCGGTGCATGGTGGCGATCCGCACGGTGCCCACCAACAACTGGGGCAGGGTGTTGAAGTCGTTGGTGATGACTTCCAGCCGCCGATTGAAGCCGTACTGGTTCATGAACCAGTCCTCGATGCTCAAGTGGCGGTTGCGGCCAAAGCCTACCGAGATGTGGCCCATCTGCATGTACTGCTCAAGTGTCAGATGCTCGCCCACCTCGGGGTTGTCGCGCCACACCACGCAGACATGATCTTCCTCGAACAGCAGCTGCGCCGGATGGCCCTCGATGAGATAGCGCTCGGGCACGATCATCATGTCGACCTCGCCTCGCATCAGCAATTCGGCGCTACTGTCGCCTGGGCCGATCATCTCGAAGGTAATGTGCGGCGCCTCCTGATGGATTTTCTGGATGACCTGAGCGAATACCACACTGATCAGGTAGTCCGAGGCCACCAGGCGGAAGTGTCGCTTGCTGGCGGCCGGATCGAACACCGGCTTGGCCGTTATCGAGGCGCGAATGGTCAGCAGCACCTCGCGTACCGGCTTGGCCAGTTCCAGAGCATAGGGGGTGGGCTGCATCTTGCGGCCGACCTGCACCAGCAACTCATCCTCGAAAAACGTTCGCAAACGCCCCAGCACCCCACTGGTGGCCGATTGAGTCATGTGCAGGCGCTCAGCGGCGCGTGTGATGTTTTGCTCCTCGAGCAGGATGTCCAGGGCAACCAGCAAGTTCAAGTCCAGGTGGTGAAAGCGCATGGTGATAGCTCTCGGTTCTTGTAGTTATTTTCGCGATACCTTCCCGCTGCATTGCCGCTACGTCAAGACCTTCAAGCCACGATACCTAGCCAACGCCACAGTACATGGGCTGTGGCCCAGGTATCGCGATTGCCGATGCCTCGCATTCTGACTCGCGATTGGTCACGCGACCCCGCCACCGAGCAACCTGCACGCCAGTCGTACGGCCGATGTGCCGCCGCGACCCACTACCGGTGACCTGCCTCGCCGAATAACAATTTCAATGGAGTGGTAGCCATGAATATTCTTGGTCTCGACGCGCTGGTGTTTGGCGTCGACGATATCCAGGCCTGTGCCGATTGCCTGCGTGACTATGGCCTCGATGCCGTTCAACTGGACGGCGACGGTGGCCGTTTCGAGGCGCTGGACGGCACCTCGATCATTATCCGTCGCGGCGACGACCCTGGCCTGCCGCCAGCGTTCGGGCCGACCCCATCGCTGCGCGAGACCGTTTACGGCGTCGCGTCGAGCACCGATCTGGCGGCCATCGCCGACGAGCTGGGCCGTGACCGCGAGGTGCGGCGCGACGCCAGCGGCGCGTTGCACACCTTCGACGACCTGGGCTTTGCCATTGCCTTCCAGGTGACCTGCCGTCGCCCCTTCGACGCGCCGGCCGACCTTACCAACGCCCCCGGTAGCGCACCGCAGCGCCCGATCAACCAGCTGGGCATTGCCCCGGACATGCCGGCGTTGCCGCGCACCTTGTCCCACGTGGTGTACTTCGTACCCGATGCGGCCAAGGGCGAAGCGTTCTACCGCGATCGCCTGGGCTTCGTCACCACTGACAGCTTCATAGGCGTCGGCCCGTTCATGCGCACCGCCGCCATGGACGATCACCACTGCCTGTTCATGATCCAGACCCCACCGCACATGCAGGGTTGCGAGCACTTCACCTTCCATATGGGCAGCGGCACCGAGGTCCTGCTGGCCGGTACGCGTTTCCAGCAGCAGGGCTGGACCAGCTTCTGGGGCCCGGGCCGACACCTGCTGGGTTCCAACTGGTTCTGGTACTTCAACAGCCCGCTGGGCTGCCACATCGAGTACGACGCCGACATGGACAAGCACGATGACGCGTGGGCGGCGCGTCAGGCGCCGATGTCGGCCGACAACTCGCAGCTGTTCCTGTTCGCCTCGCGGGAGAAATGGGCACCCAGCGGCCCACCTGCGAAGCAGGGTTGAAACATGGCGTGGGTGGAGCTGTGCCGGCTCGATGAGCTGGGCGAGGGTCACGCGCGCGGTTTCGACCCACAGGGCAGGGGCGCGGACAGCCTGTTCGCCCTGCGGTACCTGGGCCAGGTACGCGTCTACCGCAACCTCTGCCCGCATTTGATGGTGCCCCTGGAGTACCGCAAGAACCGCTTTTTGAGCGCCGATGGCCAGTGGATCGTCTGCTACGCCCACGGTGCGCGCTTCATGCCCGAAGACGGCACTTGCGTTCACGGCCCCTGCCGAGGCGAAGCCTTGGAGGCACTCGATCACAAGGAAGCGGACGGCTGGCTGCTATTGCCGCTGGAGCAGCTCGATCGCTGACCTATCGCGCCGCGCGATAGGTCGCATCCCGCGACGCGATTGGTCATGGACCGGCGCAGGCGGGAAGCTGTGCATAGGCACAGGAAACGGCCGCCCCGCATGACGGGGCGCACAACAAGAACAAAACGTGAGACATGCCATGAATACTGTGAACAACGTGTTGATCGTGGGCGGCGGAATTGGCGGGCTGTGTGCCGCCATCGCCTTGCGCCGCAAGGGCGTCGCCGTCGATCTGGTCGAGCTGAAAACCGAGTGGACCGTCTACGGCGTCGGCATCATTCAACAGAGCAATGTGGTGCGCGAGATGCACCGGCTGGGCCTGCTCGAAGCCTACCTTGATGCGGCCTACGCCTTCGAGGACGTGGCCATCTATACCACCGAAGGGCAGCAACTGGCGCGCATCCCTGGCCAGCGTCTGGCCGGTCCGCAGTATCCGGCCAATGTGGGTATCTCGCGTCGCGCCCTGCACAAGGTGTTGAGCGAAACTGCCATCGAACTGGGCACCCAGGTGCGCCTGGGCACCTCGGTGGAAAGTTTCGAGCAAGACGACAGCGCAGTGGACGTGCTGTTCACCGATGGCAGCCAGGGGCGCTACGGTCTCATGGTCGGCGCCGACGGGTTGTTCTCGAAAGTCCGCAGCCTGCTGTTCGGTGATCGTTATCAGCCGCGTTTCACCGGGCAGTCGGTGTGGCGCTACAACTTCCCGCGTGCGGCAGGTATCGATCACCTTGCCAACTACCAAGGGCCCTCTGGCAACGCGGGTCTGGTGCCGCTGGCCGATGACCTGATGTACCTCTTCACCACTTCCCACGAGCCGGGCAACCCCTGGATGGAACCGGCTGCTTTGGCTGATGGCCTTCGCCAGCGCCTGGCCGGTTTCGGCGGGCTGATCGGCGAATTGCGCGAGCAGATCGTCGACAACGCCGGGGTCGTTTACAAGCCGCTTGAAGCGGTGTTTGTCGACGAACCCTGGTACTGCGGTCGAGTGCTGCTGATCGGGGATGCCGCCCATGCCACCACGCCACACCTGGGGCAGGGTGCAGGCATGGCCATTGAGGACGCCGTGGTGCTCGCCGAGGAGCTCACCGCGGGTGGCAGCCTGGACGCGCAATTGCAGCGTTTCATGGACCGGCGTTTCGAGCGCTGCAAGTTCATCAGCGAAATGTCCCTGCTGGCAGGTGTGAAGGAGATCCAGCGCGATCCTTCCTTCGACCGCATCGGCCTGGTCAAGCGCATGCTGGAGGTCACCGCGCAGCCGATTTGACTCCCCGTACCCGGCACGCCCTGCCTTGTCGGCGCGCCGGCCCTATGCCAACACCGACGCACAATAAAAAGAAAGAGGAAACCCCGATGTTGACTCGCAAAGGTGCATTCACACGGCCGTTACCGGCGCTCAAGCCCCTCAGCCTGGCGCTTGTCGCGCTGGCCGCAAGCCAGGCGCAGGCCTTCGAATTCGATACCGGCAACCCCGACCTGCGGGTGCGCTGGGACAATACCCTGAAATACAGCGCCGCCTGGCGTACACAGGACGCGAGCAGCAAGCTCACCGAAGGGCAGACCGCGCTGAACCTGGACGACGGTGACCGCAACTTCGACAAGGGCCTGATCTCCAACCGCCTCGACCTGCTGTCGGAACTGGACATTACCTACGACAACGTCGGCGCACGGGTCAGCGGCGCGGCCTGGTACGACGATGTCTACAACCAAGGGACTGACAACAACGATCCTGGCCGTGCCAACAGTTATTCGGTCGACTACGACGCGTTCACCGACGACACGCGCAAGCTGCATGGACGCAAGGGCGAGCTGCTCGACGCCTTTATCTTCGGCAAGACCGAGATCGGCGACATGCCTCTGTCCGGCCGTTTGGGTCAATACGCCATGCAGTGGGGCGAGAGCCTGTTCTTTGGCATGAACGGCATTGCCGGCGGCATGGCTCCGGTGGACGTGGTCAAGGGGCTGTCGGTACCCAACACGCAGTTCAAGGAACTGATCCGTCCGGTACAGCAGATTTCCGGACAACTCCAACTGACGCCGGATGTGTCGGTGGGGGCCTATTACCAGTTCGAGTGGGAGGCCAACCGCCTGCCGGCAGCGGGCAGCTATTTCTCCACAGACGACTTCTTCGGTGATGGCGCCGAGCGCATGTTCGTCGGCGCGCCGGTGTTCCCCGGTGGCCAACCTCTGGCGTTCTTCCACGGCAACGACAAGCAAGCCAAGGACTCAGGGCAGGGCGGCGTGCAGGTGCGCTGGCGCACCGAGACTGTCGACTGGGGCCTATACGCCATCCGCTTCCACGACAAGTCGCCGCAACTCAACGTACGCCCGGACTTCGCCAACCTCGACCCGGTCAGCGGCAAGGCCGGCGAGTTCTACTGGGTGTATCCCGAGGGTATCGAGGCGTTCGGTGCGAGCTTCTCCACCACCGTTGGCAACTTCAACCTCGCCGGTGAGTTGTCAACGCGCTGGAACCAGCCGTTGGCCTCGACCAACCAGCATGCGTTGGCCGTGGGCGAGGCGATCGACAATGACGATAACCCGGTTTACGCCACCGGCCGCACGTTGCACGCCAACTTCTCCTGGCTTGCCAGCCTGGAGCCGAACTTCATCGCTGCCGAGTCGAGCTTCCTCGGCGAAATCGCCTGGAACCGGGTGATGAGCGTGAGCAAGAACGCCGATGCCGTTGACCCTAACGCCGACCGTGACGCCACCAGCCTGCGCCTGGTGTTCGAACCGATGTACCGGCAGATCTTACCGGGTCTCGACCTGTCGGTGCCGATCGGCGCGAGCTACACCAACGGCGCGTCCATGGCGCTGGGCACCGGTTTTGGTACCGATCATGGCGGTGACCTGAACATCGGCCTGAAAGGCAACTACCTCAACACCTGGAGTTTGGGTCTGACCTACACGCACTACTACGGCCCGGAGAACACCTTCCTCGACGCCGATAACCACTACACCTTCGAACAGTCGCTCAAAGACCGCGACTTCATCGCCTTCACTGTCAGCCGCACCTTCTGACCGAGGACCACCCGATGAAACACAATAATAAAGTCGTTTCCCTGCTCATTGCCCAGAGTGCCTCGCTGCTATTGGCCCACGGCGCCGTTGCCGCAGTGCCCGCCGAGCAGGCGGCCATGCTCAAGACCAGCCTGACCCCGCTCGGTGGCGAGCGGGCCGGCAATGCGGATGGCAGCATTCCTGCCTGGACCGGTGGCTACATCAAGGCCGACCCGGCCTATAAGGAAGGCGGCAGGCGTGGCGATCCGTTCGCCAACGACAAGCGGCTGTTGAGCATCACCGCGCAGAACATGGCGCAGTATGCCGACAAGCTGACGCCGGGCATCCAGGCCATGCTGAAGAAGTACCCGGACAGCTATCGTCTCGACGTCTACCCGACACGCCGCAGTGCTGCCGCTCCGCAGTCGGTGTACGACGCTACCCTCGCCAACGCCACCAGCGGCAAGCTGGTGGACGGCCCCGCCGGCCCCATGCCCGAAGGCGCATCCGGCGGCATCCCGTTCCCGATCCCGGCCAATGGCGTGGAAGCCATGTGGAACCACCTGCTGCGTTGGCGGGGTGCGTCCTGGCACGCCAGCTTCAATCAGTACCTGACCACCGCCAACGGCAAGCACGTGCTCACCAATGACTCGCGGGCCGATTTGCAGATGCCCTGGTACCTGCCCGGTGGCAGTGGCGACAAGGGTGTGTTCTGGTCCATCCGCATGACCAACGACGGCCCGCCCCTGCGTGCCGGGGAGGCCATTACCGGCCTTGAGAACCTCAACGCCGACAAAGCTGCGGTCTGGACCTACCTGCCTGGTCAGCGCCGTGTGCGTCGCCTGCCCAACGCCTGTTGCGACACGCCGACCCCGGCCACCGCCGGCGTCATGAGCTTCGATGAGCTGTACGTGTTCAACGGTCGTCTCGACCGCTTCGACTGGAAGCTGGTGGGCAAGAAGGAGATGTACATCCCCTACAACGCCAACAAGGTGTTCACCGCCAGCAACGCCGAGGCGCTGCTGGCCCCCCATCACCTGAACGCCGACGCCATCCGATGGGAGCTGCACCGTGTGTGGGTGGTGGAGGCGACGCTGAAGAATGGCCAGCGCCATGTGATGCCGCGTAGCACCTACTACCTCGACGAAGACACCTGGGCTGCCGTGCTGGGCGAGCGCTATGACGCCCGCAACCAGTTGGCCAAGGTGGTCTGGACCTCGCCGGTGGTGCTGCCTGACCTGCCGGGCGTGGTGACCTTGACCAACGGCTTCTACGACATGCTCTCCGGTGCCTGGTTCGCCGGTGACCTGTTCGCTGGCAAGAACGAACAGTACCGCATCGTGCCGCCCTACAAGGACTCGGTGTTCACCGCCGACGCCATGGCCGGCGAGGGTGTGCGCTGAGCAGGCGCGCTGCGCGGGTGCTGTACCGACTCTAAGAACAAAAGGTTGCGTGCGATGAACAAGATGCTCTACGGCTGGCTACTGGCAGCCTGTTGCGGGCTGCCGCCGGCGTTCGCCGGTGACAGCGTGGATGTGCCCGCGCTGCACGGCCCCCAGGCCCTGCGTGCGGTGTTGCAGGATGTGGCCCGGGCCGATGCACGCCTGGTCGCGGTGGGTGAACGTGGCGTGGTACTGCTGTCCGATGACAATGGTGCCACCTGGCGCCAGGCCACTGCCGTGCCGGTGGGTGTCAGCCTGACCGCCGTGCAGTTCATCGACGCCCGCAACGGCTGGGCGGTCGGACATGCCGGCGTGGTCTTGCACAGCCAGGACGGTGGTGAGCACTGGAGCGTGCAGCTCGACGGCAAGCGCGCCGCCGCCCTGGAGGTGCAGGCAGCCGAGGCTGCCTCAGACGAGCGTCGCCTGGCGGCGGCGCAACGGCTGCTGGCCGACGGCGCGGACAAGCCGTTGTTGGCCCTGAATTTCACCGATGCCCGCAACGGCCTGGTCGTGGGTGCCTACGGGGTGGCCATGCGCACCGCCGACGGCGGGCGCAGCTGGCAGTCGGAGATCGGCCGACTGCCGAACGGGCGTGGACTGCACCTGTATGCCCTGGCGCGCCAAGGCAACCAGGTGTACATCGCCGGCGAGCAGGGCCTGCTGCTTCGCTCGCGTGATGGCGGTGAGCATTACGAGGCGCTGCACGGGCCCTACGATGGCAGCTACCTCGCCGCCACCGTGTTGCCTGATGGCCGTCTGCTGCTCGGCGGCCTGCGCGGTTCGCTGTTCGCCTCTGACGACGGTGGCGATAGTTTCCAGGCGCTAGCCAACCCGATCCCGGCATCGATCAACGGCCTGCGCGTCGCCGGTGGCCAGTTGTTGCTCGCCAACCAGGCAGGGATGCTCCTGCGCAGCGGCCTCGGCGCCTTTGTCGCCCAGCCCGTGGCGGTCTCCAATGGCCTGCCACTGACCGCCGCCACCACCGCCGCCGATGGCTCCATCGTCGCCGTCGGCATGGCCGGTGCGCGCCGCCTGGAACCTTCCTCTCTTTCCACCACGACGGACTGAACCATGCACGTCATGAATTCATCTGCGCCTTCCAGCGGCCATCTCGACGACTTCGACAGCGCGTCCGGCTCGCTGCTGGAACGTGCGCTCTTCAACCACCGTGTGCTGGTGTTGCTGCTGTGCCTGGCGGCGACCTTGCTGCTCGGCTGGCAGGCCTCGCGCCTGACCCTCAATGCCAGCTTCGAGAAGATGATCCCGCGCGATCATCCGTTCATTCACAACTACCTGGAGCACCGCCAGGAACTCGACGGCCTGGGCAACGCGGTGCGCATCGCCGTGGCCAATCCGCGCGGTAGCATCTACGACAAGGACTACCTGCACAGCCTGCAGCAGCTCAACGACGCGGTATACCTGCTGCCTGGCGTCGACCGCGCGGCGATGAAGTCGCTGTGGACGCCGTCCACCCGCTGGACCGGAGTCACCGAGGAGGGCCTGGAAGGTGGCCCGGTGGTGCCCGACGGCTACGATGGCGCTGCCGCTAGCCTGGAAGCGCTCAAGCGCAACGTGGAACGCTCCAACGAGATTGGTCAACTGGTGGCTTTCGACCAGCGTTCGAGCATTGTCTACGTGCCGCTGCTGGAGAAGACCCCGGACGGCCAGGCCCTCGACTACACGGCCTTCGCCCATGAGCTGGAAACCCTGCGCGAGCGCTTCCAGGCGCAGGGGGTGGAGATCCACATCACCGGTTTCGCCAAGGTCGTCGGCGACCTCATGGACGGCCTGCGGCAGATCCTGCTGTTCTTTGCCGCCGCCATTGCCATCACCGCCGCCGTGCTGTACTGGTACACCCGCTGTGTGCGCAGCACCGCGCTGGTGGTGGTGTGTTCGCTGGTGGCAGTAATCTGGCAGCTCGGCCTGCTGCCACTGCTGGGTTACGAGCTCGACCCCTATTCGGTGCTGGTACCGTTCCTGGTGTTCGCCATTGGCATGAGCCATGGCGCCCAGAAGATGAACGGCATCATGCAGGACATCGGCCGCGGTATGCATCGCCTTGTGGCAGCGCGGTTCACCTTCCGCCGGTTATTTCTGGCCGGGCTCACCGCGCTGCTATGCGATGCGGTCGGTTTTGCCGTACTCATGATCATTCAGATACAGGTGATCCAGGACCTGGCCGTTATCGCCAGCCTGGGCGTGGCGGTGCTGATCTTCACCAACCTGATTCTGCTGCCGGTGCTGCTCTCCTACGTGGGCGTCAGTGCCCGTGCGGCGCGGCGCAGCCTGCGCGCTGAAGAGGCCGAGGCCCGCGGAGCGGGCAAGCATGCGGTGTGGCGCTTTCTCGACCTGTTCACCCGCCGGCGCTGGGCGGCGGCGTGCATCGCCGTCGCTGCGCTGATGGCTGCCGGGGGCTACGCCGTGAGTCTGCACCTGAAGGTCGGCGACCTCGACGCCGGCGCTCCCGAGCTGCGCGCCGATTCGCGCTACAACCGCGACAATGCCTTCGTCACCCGGCACTACGGCGCCAGCAGCGATGTGTTCGCGGTGATGGTGCGCACCGCCCCCGGTGGCTGTTCGGCCTACGGCACCTTGAAACACGTGGATGACCTCGACTGGCAACTGCGTGGCCTGCAGGGCGTGGACTCGACAAACTCGTTGGCGCTGCTCAACCGCCGGGTGCTGGTCGGCCTCTCCGAAGGCAGCCCGAAGTGGTATGACCTGGTCAACAACCAGGCGACCCTGAACATGGTCACCGCCGGTGCCCCGCGCGGGCTGTACAACGACGACTGCAGCCTGCTGACGCTCTATGCCTACCTGACCGATCACAAGGCCGACACCCTGGCGCGGGTGGTCGACAGCGTCCAGGCGTTTGCCCAGGCCAACGACAGCGAGCAGGCCAGCTTCCTCATGGCTGCCGGCAGTGCAGGCATCGAGGCTGCCACCAACCAGGTGGTCAAGCAGGCCAACCGCGACATGCTCTGGTGGGTCTACGGCGCGGTGATCGTGCTCTGCCTGGTGACCTTCCGCTCCTGGCGCGCGGTGCTCTGCGCGGTGCTGCCACTGGTACTCACCTCGATCCTCTGCGAAGCGCTGATGGTGGCGCTGGGTATTGGCGTGAAGGTGGCGACCCTGCCGGTGATCGCCCTTGGGGTCGGCATCGGCGTGGACTACGCGCTGTATGTGATGAGCATCGTGCTGGCCCAGCTGCGCCAAGGCGCGAGCCTGTCCCAGGCGTACTACCGCGCGCTGCTGTTCACCGGCAAGGTGGTCATGCTCACCGGTATCACCCTGGCCATCGGCGTTGGTACCTGGATCTTCTCGCCGATCAAGTTCCAGGCCGACATGGGCGTGCTGCTGGCATTCATGTTCGTCTGGAACATGGTCGGCGCATTGATCCTGCTGCCGGCGTTGGCCTACTTCCTGTTGCCGCACCGCAAGGCCTGTACCGAGCAGCTGGCATTGCCGGCGCATGAGCACACAAGGCGCGAGCACAGCAGCGGGATGCTGGAGCAGGGCGCCAGTTTTCGCCCACTGGAGGAGGTGAGCCATGGCCGCTGAACGCACCGCCGGAAACGCCCAGGCTGCCTTGTTGCTGTTCGGCAGTTGCCTGCCCGTCCTGGGGGCGGTGCTTATCGCACCGGTGCTACCCCGCATGCACGCGCATTTTGCCGAGACGCCGGGCGTGGCCGTGCTGGTGCCGGTGGCCCTGACGTTGCCGGCACTGATCATAGCCTTGTTGGCGCCGCTGGCCGGGGTAATGGCAGACCGAGTGGGGCGGCGAGCACTGCTGCTGGCGAGCATGTTGCTCTACAGCCTGTGCGGTTTGTTGCCGTTGTGGCTGGATTCGCTGGTGCTGATTGTCGCCAGCCGCGCCGGCATCGGCTTGGCCGAAGCCGGCATCATGACCTGTTGCACCACGCTGATGGGTGACTACTTCGACGGCCAGCGCCGGGCGCGGTTGTTCGCTTTGCAGATGGTGGTCACCTCATTGGCGGCGGCATTGTTCATGGGCGTGGGCGGTGCGCTGGGGGAAAGCGACTGGCGGACACCGTTCACCCTCTATGCGGTGGGTGCGCTGTGCCTGCCCTTGATGGCCCTGCTGTTGTGGGAGCCGCGTGCCTGCCAGACCGCCAGCGAAGCCACCGTCGATTCGCGTTTCCCATGGGCGGCCCTGACGCTGTTATACCTGCTCACCGTGCTGGCTGGCGTCAGCCTGTTCATCGTCCCGGTGCAGGCCGGTTACGTGCTGCAGTTACTGCACATAGATGCGCCCCGTCAGGTCGGCCTGGCCATGGGCGCCAACCAGCTCGGCGTGTTGGCCGGCGCACTGGCTTTTCGCTTACTGGCGCGCTTGCCGGCTGGGCGGTTGCTGGCCTTGGGCTTTGCCACGGCGGGGCTCGGTGGCGGCCTGATGGCGCTGGCGAGCAGCCACGCGCCAGTGGTGCTGGCGGTGCTGATCAACGGCCTGGGTGTTGGGCTGTTGCTGCCGACGCTGATCACTCTGGTGATGCAGCAGGTTGGCTTCGATCAGCGCGGCCGTGCTACGGGTGGGTTCACTTCGGCGATTTTCGCGGGTGAGTTCGTCAGTCCATTGATCGTCCTGGCATTGACCGCTGGTGTGGCTACGCAACTGCCGCATGCACTGCTGCTGGTCGCCATCGGACAACTGCTACTGGCGCCTGTGTGCCTGTCCTTGATGCGCCACCGGCGGCCGGTGATGGTGGCAGGTGCACGATGAACGAAATTTTCCTTGGCGGGCGAGCCAATGCCAGTCGCTCTCTGCGCAGCGCCATGTGGCTGACCAGCACGCAGCTACCGGCCATGGCTAAAGGCGCAGCGTTCATCAGCGAACAGAATCTTATTGTCGACGGTGGCTCGACCATCGGCGACGGCAATTGAAAGGAGACAGCATGCAATCGCTTCCTGCATTCAAACGTGTAGTCACCGGCCACGATGCCGAGGGCCAGGCGGTCGTCGCCAGTTGCGGCCCGACACCGAACAACTTCCCACTCAAGGCGGTGCCTGGCACCCTCTTCTACGAAGTCTGGAACAGTGTCGGCAGCCCGGCGACACTGGACAACGGCAATGATCCGACAGCGCAGCCGCTGCAATTGAGCCCTGGGCCGCTGGGCAGCGTGATTCGCGTGGTGGACATACCGCCCGACAGCGTGCAGAACCAGGTCAGTGCCGAAGATGCTGCCGCTGCCTTCGCCGAGATCGGCGAGGCGAGTGCCGGCACGGGCAAAGCCGATTCGAAGCACAAGCTGATGCACCGCACCGAAACCCTGGACTACGGCATCGTTACCGAGGGCGAGGTCTGGCTGGTGCTGGACGATGGCGAAGTCCACCTCAAACGGGGCGATATCGTGGTCCAGCGCGGTACCAACCACGCCTGGAGCAACCGCAGCGAACAGATGGCCCGGATGGTCTTCATCCTGCTCGATGGGCGGTATGCCGAGACGCTCAAGGAGCTGCTGCCATGAAGCTCGCCACGTTCGACGACGGCAGCCGCGATGGTCGCCTGCTGGTGGTGGCCCGTGACCTCGGGCATGCGGTCGATGCCAGCGACATCGCCACCAGCTTGCAGGTCGCGCTGGAAAACTGGCCCCAGGTCGAAGCCCGCTTGCAGGCGCTGTATCAGCAGCTCAACGACGATGCGGTTGCGGGTGCCTTCGCGCTCGACCTCGCTCGACTGGCTGCGCCCCTGCCGCGTGCCAGCCAATGGCTGGATGGCTCGTGCTTCCTCAGCCATGGCGCGTTGATGCAGAAGGCCTTCAACCTGGACCCGATCGAAGGCGTCGAGCACACACCACTGATTTACCAGGGTGCCAGCGACGACTTTCTCGGGCCACTCGCGGACGTTCCCTTGCCCAGCGAGGCCCACGGCATCGACTTCGAGGGCGAGTTCGCGGTGTTGCTCGACGACGTACCCATGGGATGCCCGGCGGAGCAGGCCTTGCAGCATGTTCGCCTGATCCTGCAACTCAACGATGTCAGCCTGCGGGCCCTGGCACCGCGGGAAATGAAGACCGGCTTCGGCTTTCTCCAGGCCAAGCCCGCCAGCAGTTTCGCGCCCGTCGCGGTCACCCCGGACGAACTCGGCGAGGCCTGGCGCGACGGCCGGGTGCACTTGCCGCTGCACGTGCACTGGAACGGCGAGTGGTTCGGCCATCCCCATGGCGGCGCCATGCACTTCGGTTTCCACCAGTTGATTGCCCATGCGGCGCTGACGCGACGCTTGAGTGCGGGCACGCTACTCGGCTCCGGCACCGTGTCCAACGCCGACCGCAGCGTGGGCTCGGCGTGCATCGCCGAGCGCCGCGCCATCGAAACCATCGCCTGCGGTGCGCCGCGCACGGCCTTCATGCGCTTTGGCGACCGGGTGCGCATGGAGGCTCGCGGGCCCGAGGGCGAGGTGCTGTTCGGGGCCATCGACCAGCGCGTGGTGCGGGGAGGCTGGCCATGCGAGTGATGGTCACCGGGGCCAATGGCTTCGTCGGGCGCCAGTTGGTGCAGCGCCTGCTGGACCTGGGCGAGCTGCGCGGGCGGCGAATCGAGGCACTGCTGGCGCTGGATCAGGCACTGGATGGCCTGCCCGAAGACGCGCGCCTGCGTCGTCATCACGGTAGCGTCACCGACGCGGCCTTGCTGCGTCGGGTGCTGGCTGATGGTGTCGACGTGGTCTTCCATCTCGTCAGCGTGCCTGGCGGCGCTGCCGAGGCGCAGTACGAACGGGGTTACCAGGTAAACCTGCAAGCAAGCCTGGAGTTGCTCGACCAACTGCGTAATCCCCTCTGTCCACCGGTGCTGGTGTACGCCAGCAGCGTCGCGGTGTACGGCGGCAAGTTGCCGACGCGCATGGACGAAGGCCAGCCAGCGTCGCCGCAGCTGTCCTATGCGGCGCACAAACGCATGGTGGAGATCGCGTTGCAGGACCTTGCCCGCCGTGGCGAGGTTGACGGTCGCGCCTTGCGCTTGCCCGGTATCGTTGCTCGCCCGCGCGAGCCGAATGGTCTGCGCTCGGCGTTCATGAGCGACCTGTTGCACGCCTATGTGGCCGGGGAGGCCTACACCTGCCCGGTGTCACCCGAAGCGAGCGCCTGGTGGATGTCGGTCCGTTGTTGCGTGGACAACCTGCTGCACGCCGCCGAGCTGGAAGACCCGGGCAGCCAGCGGGTTTGGCAACTGCCCGTGCTGCATTTGACCATCGCCCAGGTGCTGAACGGGCTGGCGGCTGTTGTTGGCGAGGCCAACCGTGAGCGCATCGCCTTCGCCCCCGATCCCCAGCTCGAAAGCCTGTTTGGCCGCTACCCACCGTTGCGTACCTCGTTTGCCCGCGAACTGGGCTTCTGCCACGACGGTTCAGTGGCCGGGCTGCTGCGTAATGCCCTCGACTTGCCGCCGCGCCACACCCGTCGCGCGGCCATCCGCAAAGGAATCCTCGTATGAGCTTGAACACACGTCGCTTACTGGACCTGTCTGTCACCCTGGACAACAACCCTTACACTGATCCGCCACCTTTGCTGCCGAAGATCGATTATATGGATCATCAGCAGGGTTGGCCGGAGATGGCCGCGATGTTTCCCGGGCTGCGCAAGGAGGACCTGCCGGGCGACGAGTCCTGGGCGGCGGAGCGCCTGCAGATCACCACTCACAGCGGTACTCACATGGACGCGCCCTGGCACTACGCATCCACCACCGACGGTGGCAAGCCGGCCTTCGGCATCGACGAACTGCCGCTGGAGTGGTGCCTGCAGCCGGGGGTGAAGCTGGATTTTCGTCATATGCCGGATGGCCACGTGGTCACTGCGGCGCAGGTCGAGGCGGAGCTTGCGCGTATTGGTCATGAGCTGCAGCCGCTGGAGATCGTGCTTGTCAACACCCGCGCGGGCAGCTTGTTCGGCCAGCCAGGCTATCTCGAAGCCGGAGTGGGGATGGGCCGCGAGGCGACCTTGTACCTGCTGGAGCGCGGGGTGAGGGTGGTCGGTACCGATGCCTGGAGTTGGGATGCGCCATTCAAGTTCACCCGCGAACGCTTCAGCGAAACGGGCGACGCCTCGATCATTTGGGAGGGCCATAAGGCCGGGCGTGATATCGGCTATGGGCAGATGGAGAAGCTGGCCAATCTGGAGCGGCTACCGGCGGATGGGTTTCTGGTAAGTTGCTTTCCTTACAAGATCCGGCATGCCTCAGCCGGCTTCGTCCGGGCGGTAGCGATCTTCGATTAGGGACAAAGCCATGGGCCGAAAGGAGCGGGCGTGCGCAGCTGCCGTCAGCCGTTGGCCCTCGGGCAGCTGCGGGCGATGGTCAAACGTCCAGCACCAACCGGGCGCTGTGGCAGCCCGATACGCAGGGCGTTATCCATTCTCCGCTGTTGCGCTGGGCATCGCTGAGGTACTCGTCGCGGTGATCAGGCGCCCCCTCGATGACCCGGCTGACACAGGCGCCGCAGATACCCATTCCACATGACACGGGTAGCTCCACGCCCGCCCGCGATGCCGCCTGTACCAAACTTTCGCCCGGTTGCACCTCGACCTGAAGACGACTGCGCTGTAGCACCAGCGTGCAGTGACGCTCGACGTGCAAGGTGGGCGCTGCAGCCTGGAAATGTTCGCGGTGAAGCGCCGTGGTTGGCCAGCCGCTTGCCAGCGCGACGTGTTCGACACACGCCATGAAACCGGCAGGGCCACAGCAATAGAGGCTTGCGCTGCCGTCCCAGGCCGGCAAGTGTTCTTCCAGGTACCCGGCGATCATCGGGGTGCGCAAGCCTGCATGAACCTCGGTATTCGCATCGAGGTACTGGACAAAAGGCACCTGTTTGGCATCGCGGGTGAAAAACAGCAAGCGCACCGACCGACCTTGAGCTTGGCATTGCCGGTACATGGCGAGCAGTGGCGTGATTCCTATGCCTGCGGCCACCAAGACGACCTGTCCTGTGCCAGGTTGCAGGCTAAAGAGGTTGCGCGGCACGCCCACCTCCACCCGGGCACCCAGCCGCAGGTGCTCGTGCAGCCATTGCGAGCCGCCGCGGGAGGCTTTTTCGCGCTTGATGCCCAGGTATACATGACCGTCCTCGGGCAGGCTGACCACTGAGTATTGGCGTACCACGCCATTGCCTAGGCGCAGGTCCACATGAGCACCGGGTGCCCAGTCGAAGGGCAGGGGAGCAGGACTCGGCGGGGCCAGTTCCACACCTAGCACGTCGTCGGCTTCAAGGCGCAGGGCCCGCACCTGCAGAGGCGTCCAGCTCATGCGCGTACCCCCGCGGCCTGTTGCAGACGAAGTACAGCTTGGCGTGCCTGGCTGCCCAGTTCGGCGAGGTCCAAGCCAGGAAGCGCATCGTTTTCCACGCTCAGGCGGCCGCCCACCAGCAATGCCCGCAGCGTCGGACGGCCACCGCCAACCACTGGCGCGATGCCCAGATCATGCAGACCGAAGTAGCGGGGTTGATCGAGGCGGTAGATCGCCAAGTCCGCCGCCATGCCGACCTGCAGCGTGCCGATGGCGTCCAGGCCCAGCACCTGGGCGCCACCTGCTGTGCCCCAGCGCACAACGTCCTCCACGCTGGCGACATGGGCACCGCCCTCCAGATCGCCGCCGGCATGGCGGGCCATGGCGCGTTCGCCGGCCTTGGCCCTTTGCATCAGCCAGGCGGCGTGGGTTTCGCTGATCATGTCGCAGGCTTCGTTGGAGGCAGCGCCATCCACGCCGATCGAAACCGACATGCCTGCAGCCTCCATGGCAACGATATCTGCGATACCACTGCCAAGCCGGCCATTGCTTTGTGGGCAGTGGGCGATGCCGGTGCCGGTGGCGCCCAGCAGCTGGATTTCTTCGGCGCTCAGCTTGACCAGGTGCGCGAACCACACGTCAGGCCCGAGCCATTCCTGCTCCGCGCAGAACACCACGGGCGAGAGGCCGTGGCGATCATGGACTTCGTTCTGGTACTCCACGGTTTCGCTCAAATGGCTGTGCAGGCGGATGCCCAGGCGGTGCGCGGCGCGGGCGGTCTCGCGCAGGTGCTCGGGCGGCATGGAGTAGGGCGGACTGGTCGGCGCCATTACCACACGGCGCCAGGCATCGTCGGCGGGATCATGGTAGACCTGTACCAAGCGCTGAACATCGTCCAGGTACTGCGTGAGGGTCTCAGGTCCGGCTGTCGCGGGGCCTTCCGCCTGACGTACCTGGGTTGCGCCGCCCCGGCAAAGGACGAAGCGCAGCCCCAGACGCTCGGCTTCTTCGAAGAGGATCTGTGCGCTGTCGAAGGCCATGCCTGGCAAGTACAGGTAATGATGGTCGGCCACCGTGCTGCAGCCGGAACGGGCCAGTTCCACCAGCCCGACCCGGGCGGCCAAGCGGAAACTGTGCTCATCGAACAGCCCGCGATAGCGATAGGGCACGACCCCCAACCAGGCACCGAGGCTCTGGTCGATGCCAGCGGGAATGCCCTTGAGCAAGGACTGGAACAGATGGTGATGGGTGTTCACCCAGCCTGGATACACCACGCAATCGGTGGCATCGAGCACTTGCTCACCTGGTAACGGTTGCAGCGAGCCCAGGGCGGCGATACGCCCCTGGGTGATACGGATGTCCGGCCCCACATGGCGCGCGGCGCCGCCGCGCAGGCCAGTGAGGATGGCGCTGGCGTTACGGATCAGCCAGCTGTTGGTGTGTTTCATGTTCGTCTCCATAGCCAGTACAGCGTTTCGCAGGGAAGTCAGCCCAGTTCGCTTTCGTGCCAGTGGCGCAGGCTCAACCGAGCCAGCAAAGCCATCAGGCTGAACAGCGCCACGCCGGTCAGGGCGATCAACACCAGGGCGGCGAATAGGCGGGGAATGTTGAGCTGGAATCCCGCTTGCAGGATCTGATACGCCAGGCCCGCGCCCGTGCCACCCGTACCGGCGACGAACTCGGCCACCACCGCGCCGATCAATGCCAAGCCGCTGGCGATGCGCAGGCCAGCGAAAAAGCACGGTAAGGCGCTGGGAATGCGCAGGCGCAACAGCACTTGCCAGCGGCTGGCGCGGTTCAGGTGGAACAGGTTGAGCAGGCCAGGGTTGACGCTGCGCAGGCCCAGGACGGTGTTGGCGATGATCGGGAAGATCGCCACCAGCGTGGCGCAGATCACCAACGCCAAGGTCGTGTCGCTGCACCAGATGATGATCAGCGGCGCGATGGCCACGACCGGCGTGACCTGCAGCAGAATCGCGTAGGGAAACAGACTGGCCTCCACGACGCGGCTCTGCACGAACACGAACGCCGCCAGCGTGCCGATGACCACGGCGAGGGCGAATGACAGGAAGGTGATCTTCAGGGTCATCCACAGTGCCCCCAGCAGCATCGGGCCATCGGCGATCAGGGTGCGGCCGATATCGGCCGGTGACGGTACCAGGTACACCGGGACTTTCCAGGCGATGCATGCCAGTTGCCAGACGCCGAGCAGCAAGGCGCCAACCAGTAGCGGTGAAGCGATGCGTAGTACAGAAGGGTGGCGTAGCCAGGGAGTAGAGGGTCGGCTCATGATGATGCTCTCAGGAAGGGTCGCCATTGGCCTGGGCCAGGAGTCGGGACAGGTGCGCGCATTGCTCGATGAAAGCCGGCGAAGTACGGTATGCCTCGTCGCGTTCCCGTGGGCCGTCGATTATTACATCAGCGATCACTCGACCGGGACGCGCGCCCATCACGACCACCCGCGAAGACAGGTACACCGCCTCGAAGATGCTGTGGGTCACGAATACCACCGTCAGGTCGCGCTGGAGCCAGAGCTGGCGCAGGTCGCTATCGAGCTTGTTGCGGGTGAACTCGTCCAGGGCGCCGAAGGGTTCGTCCATCAGCAGCAGATTGGGTTCGGTGGCTAATGCCCGGGCAATGGAGGCGCGCATCTGCATACCGCCGGAGAGCTCCCGCGGGTAAACGTCGCCGAACTTGCCCAACCCCACCAGTTCCAGGGCGGCTTGCACCTTGGGCTGGCTCTGGGCCTTGGGGGCGCCGGCCAAGTCCAGGGGCAAGCGCACGTTGTCGTGCACTTTGGCCCATGGCATCAGGGTGGCTTCCTGGAACACCATGGCCAGGCTGCGCCCCGGTGTGCCTGCGTGGTGGTCCGTACCCGGGGCATCCTTGCCCCACCAGCGCACATGGCCGGCGGAGGGCTGTTCGAGCCCGGCGAACATTTTCAGCAGGGTGCTTTTGCCACACCCCGACGGGCCCAAGAGCGAGACGAACTCGCCGCGTTCGATCGCCAGTTTCACGCGGCTCAAGGCATGGGTGCCATTGCTGTAGGTTTTTTCCACCTGATTGGCGAACAAAGGGGTGTCCACACCGATGGTGTTCGGCAGGGCCTGCGGCTGGACGTCGGCTTTGGATAGGGTCTGCATCAACATAGCGCTCTCCCCGTGGGTCATGAGCGGTGGTGAATGCCCCGGCGCACCGGGGCGTTGGGCAAGTGTCAGTGGCTGAGGAACACTTCGCTCTCGCCATGGGCTTCAAGCAGACCCAATAGTTGCCGACGGATAACCAACCCAGGCTTGTCCGATGGCATGTGCAGTTCCACCCTGCGGCGGGTGTCGACACAGGCGTCAGGATCGGTGGCCTCCAGGATGTCGCGGTCTTCGGCTGTGATCGCCGCGTCCCAGTCGATCAGTTCCTGGGTCGAGCATTGCTCTTCGCTGTCGTTGCGATACAACCACTGCACGAGCATCAGTCGGTTGTCGTCGATGGGCGTGGCGCAGTTGTAGATGATGTGATGGATGCCACTGTCCGGATACATGCAGCCAAAGCGCCGAGAGAAGGGCAGGTAATAGCGGTTGAGCAGGTGCCGCTGGGTGATTGGCTCGGTGGTACCGGTGATACGGAAGCTTGCCTCGGGGTTGCGGATCGGCACGCGGGTCTCGGCTTCGAAGCCATAATCGGTTTCGCGAAATTCGTAACTGGCCGGTTGCGGCTGGTCGAACAAGCCGAAATTGGCCTTGTGCACGAAGGAAAAGTGCGAGTTGTCGAAGGAGTTCTCCATGACCCGCAGCGGGCTGGTCTTCCACTCTTCGTAAAACTGGAAGATGCGTCGGTAACCGGGGGTGCCGTCTTCCGGGAACTCAGGGATCGGTTGTAGCGGGTCGTCCAGGCTGACCCAGGCATAGCCGTACTTCTCCTGGCAGTGATAAGCCTTCACCGCGGCACCCGGAGGAATAGCGCCGGTGGGATTCTGCGGGATCTTCACGCATGTGCCGGTGCAGTCGTATTCCCAGCCGTGGTACCCGCAGGCGATATTGCCCTCAGCACTGACGAAGCCTTTGGACAGTTTGGCGGTGCGGTGGCAGCAGCGGTCCTGCATTGCCACCGGGGTACCATCGGGACGCTTCCACAACACCAGCGCTTCACCCAGCAGGGTGAATGGCTTGGGGCCGTCTTCGAGGGCTGTCATAGGTAGCAGGGCATACCAGAAACGGCGCAATACAGGTTGTTTGGTAACCAACATAATCAGGATTCCTCACAGCGTTGAGCTTGTTATGGTGTTCAGCGGCTGCCGACCTGCTCGGCCTCAGGGAGTACCTTCAGGTCTTGCACAAAGCGCGTGGTGTAAGCGTTGCGCCAAGGTGCGTCGGGACCGAGCAGACCCGCCTCGACCATGAAGTCGCGGGTCGCTTGCCAGCGGCTGTCAGTCATGGTGCCGATCCCCTGGGTTGCGGCCTCTCCACCGGTGACCAGGCGGTACTGCTTGAGGGTCGAGACGCCCCAGGCCAGCAGTTCATCGGTCATGTTGGGGTTGTCGCGCTTGATCAGTGCATTGCCGGCGCTGGGGTCATCCAGATAGCGCTTCCAACCCTCCATGGAGGCGCGCACGAAACCTGCTACCCGCTCCGGGTGCTGAGCGATGATGTCTTGACGGGTGACCACGGTGGATCCGTAGGGTGGATAACCGGCATCTGCGAAGAGGAAAAAGTTAGGCGTCACGCCTGCCTTTATCGCCTGGAACAGTTCCGAGCTGGCATACGCCTGTTGTGTGGTTTGCGGGTCGGCTAGAAAGGGTTGCAGGTTGAAGGTGTAAGGCCGCGCCTGGTTGTCAGCCAATTGATATTTACCCTTCAGCCAAGGCCACCAGGTTTGCTGGCCCGAGGTGGACACCAGCACAGGCTTGCCGCCGAGAGCATCAAGTCCGCTGACGTCCGCGTGGGTCATCAACCCTTGCGGGTCTCCCTGGAAGGGCGCAGCCACTGCGACCACTGGCAGGCCTTGCTCGACACTTTTTAGAATCTGCAGGTCATAGTTGACGATGAAATCAGCTTGCTTGCTGACCAGCAGTTGCATGCCATTGACCTGTGGTCCACCCATTCGGATGGACACATCCAGGCCTTCCTTTTCGTACAACCCATCGGCCAGTGCCTGGTAGAAGCCGCCCTGTTCGGCCTGAGCATACCAAGAGGTCAGCAACACCACTTTGTCGCCAGCGATCGCCAGCGGAGCGATGGTCAGCGTGGTGGGGAGCAACGCTGCTGCCAACAGCGAGCGTAGCGGGCGAGCCAAGGCAAAACGCGTTTTCATCATGTGTTCTTCACCCCGATTCAAAAAACCGCCGTGCGCCGGATAGCGCGACAGCGAAGGAGCCGGGCGGAGAGAACGTGGGAAGAGAATGGCGTCGCGAAGCAAAAGGGCGTGAACTGGCGACTGACATTGCTCTCTTGCCCGGGGCTGCCATAGCCTCGTTCAAACATCCGCTCGGATGTACGCCCCGAAGGACGCAAGAGCAATGCCCCATGCCATGCCTGGCACTGACCGCTTCTACTCGCTGATACAAGAAGCCAGAAGCATGCCAATTTCATGAAGCCGCTGACTTTGCGGTGTAGCGACCCGCATCCGAGGGGGCCGGGACTGACGCGTGAGTTGAGAAGGTGCAGAACGTACCGATTGAGCACTAATAAAGTGCGCAATACTCTGCGCATATGGTGTTCAT
Organism: Pseudomonas sp. zjy_15; assembly: GCF_043101865.1. Lineage (NCBI taxonomy): Bacteria > Pseudomonadati > Pseudomonadota > Gammaproteobacteria > Pseudomonadales > Pseudomonadaceae > Pseudomonas > Pseudomonas sp. zjy_15. Next base: position 124,371 of record NZ_JBICII010000034.1, on the reverse strand, counting down.
TGGTGATGAAGATTGCGCACAATAAGCAATCTACGTGTATCCGATTAGTTGGCACGACCCCTGCTTTACGCTAACTCGAGTAGAAGCGGTCAGTGCCAAAAGTTGGCATGGGACATTGCTCTGGCGGCCTCGCGCCGCTCCCCCCGGCAAGGGTGGCGCCTCGGCATGAGCCGGGGCCAGAGGAGAGGTCGTCCGCTGCTGCATACCCTTGCTGGCGAAAACCAACAATCACGACCCAAGGGATGCAAATGAAACCGAACGCTCTTTCCTGGCTGCTTCACAGCGTCGTCCCACTCTGCGCGCTGGCCACGGGCAGTGCCCAGGCGAACCCGCTGATGTGGAGCAACAACAGCCTCAGCTACCTCTACGGGCATGGTTATAAAGTCGATGGCACCGGCAACGATATCCAGCAAACCATCACCTTCGAGCACGCCAGTGGCTGGACGTGGGGCGACATGTTCTTGTTCGTCGATAACAAGTGGTCCAACGGCTTGTCCGGCAACGATGGCTACACCTATTACGGTGAGTTTTCACCGCGACTGTCGCTCGGCAAAATCAGTGGCCACCGTCTCAGCTATGGCATCGTCAAGGATGTGTTGATCGCTGCCACCTATGAGCGCGGAGAAGGGCGCAATCGAAAGTACCTGCTTGGGCCCGCTGTTGACCTGAACCTGCCTGGATTTGATCGTTTTTCACTGAACACTTACTACCGCAAGCCCGATGGGATCACCGGTAAAGCGTCTGGACAGTGGCAGATCAACCCGACCTGGGCGATGACGATACCGCTCGGGCGCTCCGACATTTTGTTCGACGGTTATCTGGAGTGGTACGTCAATGATGTGGGGACGAAGGGTACCTCGAACTATGTAGCCAAGAGTTTCCACTTCAACCCCCAGATCAAGTACGACGTCGGTAAGGCGATGGGGCAAGCGCCAGCGCGTTTCTATGCGGGGATCGAGTGGGACTATTGGTCCGACAAATATGGCATCGAAGACAGCCACGGTTTTCCGACCGATCAGAACGCGTTGAGTGCATTGATCAAGGTGCATTTCTAGGCTCTGTACGAATGCAGATGTCGCAAACACCGCATGGACAAGCCAGCGAGACAATTGCGGCATAGCTTTTCGTAAGCCTGTCGAAGGGTGTCACGACCCGGCGGTTCCCTTCAGTCAACCAGACATGCGCTCGATGATGTTGTGCTGTTGGTACTTGGGCCGATCAAACAGTCTGGGTAAACCACGCGTTGGATTGCACTTCATTGAGCGCATGCGGGTGGCCATGTTGGCTTGACTTAACGCTGAACTCGTCCAGCAGTGGCCGGGTATCGCTGATCGGTTACGCGAGAAGTATCCCAAGATCGCGATGCTCATGGACGGCTGCGAGGATGAAGTGCTGGCGCGTACGGCGTTTCCCAAGGCGCGCCGGCGGCAGTTGCGCGATACCAATCCGCTTGAGCGGCTCAACGCAGAAATCAAACGCCGGACCGATGCAGGCCTTCGAGGCGGTCACGACTGTGAAGCTCTCTGGGCCAGCCACTACCCCACGCGAGATGCCTGGCGGCTCAGTCTTACCAAAACGCCTGCTCGCCTGTATCACAGCCTTCAGTTCGCGATTTTCAACAGATTTAGTCATGAGCGCTGCTGCGTCAGCTGAATCCAAGCGATTTTTAGGCTCACATGCGATAAGCCGTGATTATTCTACCTAAGGAAATGTTTGCAGGGGTGGTTTGATATCGCCATAATTGGTACGTAATTACATGTTACATAACACAGTACAAAATCGTAGGAGCAAGCATGGCCCGTGGCGGTATCAACAAGGTGGTAGTGCAGCAGGCGCGTCAGGCGCTGATTGCCCGGGGCGAAAACCCCAGCATCGATGCCATACGTATCGAGTTGGGCAATACCGGCTCCAAAACCACGATTCACCGCTACCTGAAGGAATTGAACGGCCAGCAGCCGGTGGCTTCCGAAGGAGGGGTCGCGCTGAGCGATGTGCTGAGCCGCCTGGTTGGGCAACTGGCAACCCAGTTGCAGGACGAGGCCGACCTGAAGATCGAGCAGGCCGAGAGCACCTTCACACAACAGCGCGAGACGCTTGAGGCGCAGCTGGAAATTGCCCAGCAGGCACTGGCTGCAGCGCATCAGCAGCACAAGATCGATGCCGCGGCATTGGCGGCCGAGACAGAAAAACTGCTGTCCACACAAAGCACGCTGCAGGCCGAACAGCTGCGCAGTGCCAGCCTCAACCAGTCGCTGGGTGAGTTGCAGGTGCGCCTGGCTGACAAGGACGAGCAGGTCAAGTCCCTGGAAGACAAGCACCGCCATGCCCGCGACGCCCTGGAGCACTACCGCAATGCCAGCCGTGAACAGCGCGAACAGGAACAGCGCCGCCATGAAGCGCAGTTGCAGCAGATGCAGGTGGAGTTGCGCCAGTTGCAGCAGGGCATGATCGTCAAGCAGGACGAACTTACCCGTTTGCACCGCGACAATGAGCGTTTACTGGGAGAGCACCGTCAGGCGGCCAGTGAATGCCGGGCACAGGATGAGTTGCTGGAGCAGCGCGATGCGCAGATCCAGGGCCTGCGCACGATCCTGGCCCAGGCACAAGGTGCCAGCGAAGAGATGCGCCGCCAGCTGGATGTGCAAGCCCAAAGCCTGGAAGCCAGGCGCGACCTGTGCGCCGAGCAGGCGCGGCAGCTGCAGCGGCTTGAGGAGCAACTGCAGGCGCGTGATGAGGCGTTGGCACAGTGTCGGGCGCAGTTGGCCCCGGGCGCAGATTAATCAAACTTTTCCTGGCGGGTGGTTTCTTCCCTAGACACTCACCGGAGACAACGCCATGCCTGGATCTCAACCACCACGCAAAGAGGGGCCTCACTCGACCGAGCAGGCCGATAAAAAGACGGACCTTGGTTTCGACCCCGATTCCCCGGATGTCGAAGACCCTCAAGTCGACCCACAGGGGCCGGCCAAGCCGCCTGGAGACATTGAGAAAAAGGAGTGAGCCACGGCCTTGATGACTGGCCTCATCGCCGGCAAGCCATGCGCTATCCCTCGGGGCGGGCTTGCTGGCGACAAGACCAGACCAGACCAGACCAGGCAAGTGTCAGCCCTCGGCGCGCCTGGCGGCCTCTACGCCCGCCGCCGACAGCTTGATCGGATAGTGCACGCTGATCTGGTGATCACTGCTTACTGCCACGCTCCCGTCGTGAATCAAACCGGCTTCCTGCAGCGTCTTGAGCATGCCGGCCACCGCCTTTTCGCCGCGGTAGTTGTCCAGCACTTCCTTGCCCAGCCCTTCGGGGTGCGCATGCAACAGGCGGGTAAGTACTTCGGTCTTCAATGCATCGTTACTCATGTGCGGCCTCACTTGCCGTGCTTGGACTGAAGGGCTTTTGCCTGCTCCAGGTGCTGTTCGAGTTTGGGCAGCGTTTCGCTGGCAAAGGCCTTCAGCTCGGCCTTGTCGGACGATGCAGCCTCTTTCTTGAACAGCTCCACCGCTTTTTCGTGAGCGTCGACCTGGTTGTTGAGGTACGCCTTGTCGAAGGATTCGTCGCGCCATTCCAGGATCATTTTCTTGACCTTGTCGGTCATTGCGGCCTCATCCGGCACGGAAATGTCCAGTTTGCGGGCAATGTCGCCGAGTTTCTGGTTGGCCTGGGTGTGGTCGGTGACCATTTGCCGGGCGAAGGCCTTGATCTCGGCGTTCTGGCTTTTCTCCTGAGCCAGCTTGCCAGTCACCACTTCGGCAATACCGGCCTCGGTGGCCGCATCTACGAAATCATCGGAAGTCGCCGCCATTGCGTGCACCGATGCCAAGCCCAGCACCATGGAAAAACCAACGCGTCTGATGAAGAGACTATTCATGCTTCACTCCTTAAACCGTGGCGCGACCGCAGTGTCGCGTACGGTTGAGGGTGAAGCCGTGGCAAAGGTTTAATCTTTTTCGCTGCCGGTTTCGACCGCGCCACACTGAACTATAGGGTGAGAGGCGGCGAAACGCGCAGACGCATTACACAACGCCCGCTGAGGCCGTGAGCATGCTCGCTGGCCAGGATGCCCCGGAGCCGATCGCAAAGCCGGCTTTCCTCAAGCATCTCAAAACCGAAACGTGCATAGAACGGCGCATTCCAAGGCACATCCACGAAGGTGGTCAGCGTCAGCTCGCGTACACCGGCGCAGCGCCCTGCATCGACCACTTGCTGCAGCAACCGGCGCCCGACACCTTGCCCTTGGGCCTCCTGGCGCACCGATATTTCATGAAGGTGCAATGCCTGATCCGCCAGCCGGGCGCATGCAAAACCCACAATGCGCCCAGCCGCGTCCTGCGCCACCCAACTACCACCTGCCTCGACGAAAGCCCTGTGCGCCGCGCCATCCATGACTTCGCCTTGCGCCAGCCAGGCCAGTGCCGGCCAGTTGACAAAAGCCTGGGCTGCCGAACGCTCGACGTCCGGCAGCCATTCAATGTCCTGTTCAAGGGTAGGGCGGATAAGCATGAATCACTCCTGTCGTTCTAATCCGTCGCCAGCACCTGCGGCTGTAATTGCCAGCGCACCGAGCTTACACCTTTCTCCAGGCTGACCCTGCTGACCAGGCGCTCCAGCTGCGCCGGTGCCTGCGCGGTGCCCAACAGCTCGGCGCGCACTTCCAGGTGCGCAGGGTTGTCCAGATCCTGGCTCTGCAACGACTGCAGGCGCAGCTGTGGATCGCCCAGGCTGTGCAACATCAGGCTACGCACCTGGATCTCGTCCTCGCCGCGGCAGACGATACGGACTTCGAAGTGCTGTTCCACTTCGCTGGCCGGCACCACGTCCTGACGGTCCAGGCGCTGGGCGATATCACGCAACAGGATGTTGGCGCAGAGCACCACCAGGCTACCCAGTGCCGCCTCCATCATCAGCCCAAGGCTGCACAGCACGCCGACCGCAGCCGTGCACCACAAGGTGGCCGCGGTGTTCAGGCCACGTACATTGAAACCATCGCGCATGATGACGCCACCGCCGAGAAAGCCGATGCCCGACACCACATAGGCTGCGACGCGCGACGCATCTGCAGGCGCCATGCCTGGCACCGCCTGGGTCATCAATACGAACAGGCAGGCACCGGTACTGACCAGCGCATTGGTGCGCAGGCCGGTCAGGCGCTGGCGCAATTGCCGCTCGGCACCGATCAGCGCACCCAGCACCAAAGCAATGCTGACGCGCAGCAGAAATACTTTCCAATCCATAGCAAACCTCTTCCGCAGGCACACGCCTGCATGAACGCCATCAGTTGGCGCGGTTGAAAAACCAGAAAATTGCGCAGGACCACGAGGAGGGAAGGAGAAGCGGGGTTACAGGAAACCACCGTCTTGCCAGCGCGGCCAGACAGTGCAGAACATTGCCGGGCTAGCGCGCCACGCGGGCCTGTCGCAAGCGACTGGGGCTACTGTCCAAGGCAGGTCTCCTGTTGAGGAAGGCAAAATTGCGTCGCGGACCATACGCCGCAGGGCAGAGCAGGTCAAGGGCAAAATCATGACAATGGCTTCATCCGGGAACGGCCTGCTGCCGGTCACGCCCACATGGAAAAAACCCTGGGCAGCCGGTAACCTTGCGCCTTCCTTTGCCATCACCCGGACCGTTCCATGCTGTTCAATCTCGCCATATTGTTCGGCACCCTGGTGGCCATGGAGGGCGTTGGTACGCTGGCTCACAAGTACATCATGCATGGCTGGGGCTGGTGGCTGCACCGATCGCACCATGAGCCACACCTGGGCATGCTCGAAACCAACGACCTGTACCTGGTGGCCCTGGGGCTGATCGCCACGGCGCTGGTGGCGCTGGGCAAAAGTGGTTATGCGCCTTTGCAGTGGGTGGGCGGTGGTGTGGCAGGCTATGGGGCGCTGTATGTGCTGGCCCACGACGGCTTCTTTCACCGGCACTGGCCGCGCAAGCCGCGGCCGGTCAACCGCTACCTGAAACGCTTGCACCGCGCGCACCGCCTGCACCATGCGGTGAAGGGGCGCACGGGGAGCGTGTCGTTCGGGTTCTTCTATGCGCCGCCGCTTAAGGTGTTGAAGCAGCAATTGCGCAGCAGGCGCAGCCAATCGTGACGCATCCCTGACAGGCCCGGCACCTGCCGGGCATTGGGTGACGTCAGTTCACGGTTTCACCCTTGGGCTCTGCCGCCACATGCCCGCGGCTCACCCACCAGCCAAACCCGGCCGCGGTAAAGAACATGATCAAGCTGTACAACGCAGCCGGCACCGCCATGGTCGCGTTGTTCAGCAGCGAAGGGCTCAACGCCAGGGCAATCGCCAAGGTCCCGTTATGGATGCCAATCTCCATACCAATGGCAATCGCCTGGCGCTTGGGAATGTTCAACAGCCGCGGCACCCAATAGCCCACTGCCAGGCTCAGCAGGTTGAACAGCAGCGCCGCCAGCCCCACCACCGGTGCGTACTCGACCACCGTCTGCCAGTCCTTTGCCAATGCCAGGACGATAGTGAAGGCCAGGAACAGCGCAGCCACCAGCTTCATCGGTTTTTCCATGCGCGCAGCGAATGCCGGGGCGAAATGGCGAATCAGCATGCCCAGCGCCACCGGCAGCAAGACGATGGCGAAAACCTGCATGACCTTGGCGAACTGCAGTGGAATAGCCTGGTCCGAGGCCATGAACCAGCTCAGCGACAGGTTCACCAGCAACGGCATGGTCAGGATCGCGATCAGTGAGTTGACCGCTGTCAGGGTGATGTTCAACGCCACGTCACCGTGGGCCAGATGGCTGAACAGGTTGGCCGTGGTACCGCCCGGCGAAGCAGCCAGCAGCATCAGCCCCACTGCCAGGGCAGATTCCAGGCCAAAGCCATTGGCGATCAGAAAGCACACCAGCGGCAACAGCAGGATCTGGCAAACCAGGCCCACCACCACGGGCTTTGGGTACTTCACCACGCGAGCGAAGTCAGCCAGGGTCAGTGACAACCCAAGGCCAAGCATGATGATGCCCAGGGCAAGCGGCAGAAACGCAGTGAGCAGGGGCGAGGCAGTCATGAGGGCGTTCTCGGGCGAAGGATCTGAAGCAGTGTAGGTCGGCCCTGATTGATAGCTAATTGCAATGGGCCAGCTCTTGGTAACCGTTTGTTACCAAGCACAGCGGCTGGCGAGGCTGCATGCCGCATTGCAGCAGGCCTGCAGGCGAAGTAGCATTCCGCTTTTAACCTAGGATTAGCCTGATATGCCGTTCCAGCAAGGTCTGCTTGCCACCCCGGTGCCGGCCCACGCCCGTCACCTGTTCTTCACCCTGCAGTCGCCCGAGGCGTTGCCTGCCGCGCTGGATGCCTTGCTGCCGCAGGTCGATGGCGAACAGTTGCTGCTCGGCGTAGGCGCCCCGCTGGCCAAGGCCCTGGGCCGTGAAGTACCAGGCCTGCGCGCTTTTCCGCTGCTGGATGCTGCGGTGGAGAACCCCAGCACCCAACACGCCCTGTGGCTGTGGCTGCGTGGCGACGAACGTGGCGATCTGCTGCTGCGTGCCCAGGCCCTGGAGCAGGCGCTGGCACCCGCCCTGCAGTTGGCCGACAGCGTTGATGGCTTCCTGCACCGGGGTGGCCATGACCTTACCGGTTACGAAGACGGCACCGAAAACCCGGTGGACGAAGATGCCGTACAAGCGGCCATTGCCGGCGATGGCTCCAGCTTTGCCGCGTTCCAGCTGTGGAAGCACGACCTGGAATACTTCAAGTCGTTGCCTCAAGCTGACCAGGACAACATCATCGGCCGCCGCCTGAGCGACAACGAAGAGCTCGACGACGCCCCCGAGTCCGCGCACGTCAAGCGCACCGCCCAGGAAAGCTATGAGCCCGAGGCGTTCATGGTCCGTCGCTCGGTAGCCTGGGCGGACCAACGCGGCGCCGGCCTGGCCTTCGTCGCCCTGGGCAAAAGTTTCGAGGCATTCGAAGTGCAATTGCGGCGCATGAGTGGCCTGGAAGACGGCATCATCGACGGACTGTACCGCTTTAGTCGCCCGCTGACGGGTGGCTACTACTGGTGCCCGCCGATGGGCGAGACGGGTGTTGATCTGAGCCTGTTGCTGCGGGCCTGATCACTAAACATCCAGATACAGAAACACCCGCAGGCGAGGGACAGAGCGGCTAGCCTTGAAAGTTTCCGATTCATGACGGGAGATTTTCCATGTACGCACGTCGTGAAGTCCTGCGCGCAGGTGCAACATTGGGGTTGCTGGCCGCCGCCAGTCCTTGGCTGCACGCTACCGTGCCGGCGGGTTTGCTGGCCCGTAAAGTCCCGTCCACCGGTGAAGCGTTGCCAGTGATCGGTGCCGGTACTTCTGGCAGTTTCGAGGTAAAAAGTGGTTCACCCCAATACCTTCAGCTCAGAACCGTGCTGAAGGCGTTTTTCGAAGGCGGCGGCCGGGTGATCGATACCTCGCCCAACTACGGGGGAGCCGACAGCATTCTCGGCCAGTTGCTGGAAGAGGGCGGCTGGCACCGCCAGTGCTTCATTGCCACCAAGATCGCCGCCAATAGCCGGTCCGAAGCCCAGGCGCAGTGGGCCGGCAGCCTCAGGAGCCTGCGTACCGACAAGGTGGACTTGCTGCAGATTCACAACCTGCGTGACTGGCAGACCCAGCTGCCTTATGCCCGCGAGTTGAAGCAGCAGGGCGGGACACGTTATGTCGGCATCACCCATTACCTGAACAGTGGCCACGACGACGTCGCCCGTATCGTGCGCAGCGAGCCGCTGGACTTCATCCAGATCAACTACGCGGTCAACGCCCCCGACGCCGCCCGTGAACTGCTGCCACTGTGCCAGGACAAGGGTGTTGCGGTACTGATCAACCGGGCCTTCGACGATGGCCGGCTGTTCGCCCGGGTCAAGGGCCAGGCCTTGCCGGGCTGGGCCGCCGAAGCAGGCATCGGCAGCTGGGCACAGCTATTTCTCAAGTTCGCCATCAGCCACCCGGCAGTGACCACGGTCATACCTGCTACCAGTCGGCCTGACCGACAGCTCGATCAGCTCAAGGCCGGGCATGGGCCAATGCTCACCCAGGCGCAGCAACAGGCGCTGATCAAGCAGTTTGCCTGACACCATGCAAGCCTGGCGGCGGCGCCTGGACCAAGCGCTGAACATCCAGCCTGGTGAGGGGGCGGCGGTAGTCGCCGGCTTGTTGCTGTTCTACCTGTTGTTCACCGGTTACTTCATGCTGCGCCCGGTGCGCGAGACCATGGGCGTTGCCGGTGGCGTGGAAAACCTGCAGTGGTTGTTCACCGGCACCTTCATTGCCACGTTGGCGTGCCTGCCGCTGTTTGGCTGGCTAGCATCCAAGGTGCAGCGCAGGCACATCCTGCCTTGGACCTATGGCTTTTTCGTCAGCAACCTGTTGCTGTTCGCGGCACTGTTGGCCGGTAACCCTGACGATCTGTGGACCGCCCGGGCTTTCTACATCTGGCTGTCGGTGTTCAATTTGCTGACGATCTCGCTGGCCTGGAGCGTGCTCGCCGATCTGTTCTCCACCGCCCAAGGCAAGCGGCTGTTCGGCCTGCTGGCAGCCGGGGCCAGCCTGGGCGGGCTCAGTGGCCCCGTGCTTGGCACCTTGCTGGTGGCGCCGCTCGGACATGCCGGGTTGCTGGTGCTGGCGGCGGTATTTCTGCTGGGCAGTATCGGCGCGACACTGTTCCTGCAACGCTGGCGAGCACGCCAACCCATTGCGATGCAAACCAAACACCAGGACGCGCGGCCACTGGGTGGCAACCCGTTTACCGGCGCCACCGCCGTCCTGCGCTCGCCCTATCTGCTAGGCATCGCTTTGTTCGTGGTATTGCTGGCCAGCGTCAGCACATTCTTGTACTTTGAGCAGGCGCGTATTGTCAGCGAAACCTTCACTGACCGCACCCGGCAGACACAGGTATTCGGGCTGATCGACACGGTTGTGCAGGCCCTGGCCATCCTTACCCAGGTCTTTCTTACCGGGCGCCTGGCCCGTCGGCTGGGGGTCGGTGTGTTGCTGGTTGCAGTGCCGCTGGTAATGGCTGCCGGTTTCTTGTGGCTGGCACTGGCCCCGGTTTTCGCCCTGTTCGTGGTGGTAATGGTGGTACGTCGGGCGGGTGAATACGCATTGGTACGGCCGGGGCGGGAGATGCTGTTCACCGTGCTGCCCGCCGAGGACAAGTACAAAGCCAAGAACTTCATCGACACGGTGGTCTACCGCGGCGGCGATGCCCTGAGCGGCTGGGTCAAGCGTGCACTGGACGTGATGGGCGAGCACCCGCAATTGGCAATGCTCATCGGCGCGCTGCTTGCCGTGGGCTGGGCCGCGACGGGTGGCTGGCTGGGCCGGCGCCAGGCGCGCATGGAGAGCCCGCCGCACCACTGACAAGCGCACCCAATATGGCAATGTCGTTGAACGCCACCGGCCCGAACCTCTCGTAATAAAGCGAATCTGCCGATATCGCCGGAACTTGCATTTAGGCTGTGTTGGCCGACAATGGCCGCGCCCTTTGCAGCCACTCGGAAACACCTGCTCTATGATGCTGATCAAGCAATTCCCCGACATTTCTCTGGATGACACGCTGTTCGTCTTTGCCCTCGAGGCCGAGGCTGGCGATGTCTTTACCGAGGTGAACACCGTGTTCACCGGCATTGGCAAGGTCAATGCCGCGATTGCCCTGACCAAGGCGATCGCAACGCGCAGGCCCAGGCTCATCGTCAACCTGGGCTCGGCTGGCAGCCAGCGTCATGGCAAGGGCGAAGTCGTGTGCTGTAACCGCTTCGTACAACGCGACATGGATGTGACCGCGCTGGGCTTTGCCCGCTATGAAACGCCCTTGTCCGATACCCCGGTGGTACTCGAGCATGGGGCGGTAATTCCCGGCCTGGCTGTGGAAACCTGTGGCAGCGGTGACAGCTTCGAGATCAACCATGGCGACGCACCTTATGACGTGGTCGACATGGAAGCCTACGTACTGGCATTGATCGCGCGTGGCGAAGGTATTCCGTTCGTGTGCCTGAAATACATTTCCGATGACGCCGGCAGCGATGCCGCGGGGGATTGGGCAGTGCAAGTGCACCTGGCGGCCGAAGCGTTCAAACGGGTGCTGTTCAGCCAGGCGTGACGGTTGCCGCAGGGCAGGGCAGCTAAACCTTTGTCGCCCGGCGCAGTCACTTCTGGTATCAGCAGGCAACCCTGGGAGCACCCTCATGGCTCGGGCAATCTGGAAAGGCGCCATCAGTTTTGGCCTTGTGCACATCCCCGTGGCACTCAATACCGCCGTGCGCACCGAGCGTGTGGACTTCGACTGGCTGGACAAGCGCAGCATGGAGCCGGTCGGCTACAAGCGGGTGAACAAGGTGACCGGCAAGGAAATCGACAAGGACAATATCGTCAAGGGCGTAGAGTTCGAGAAGGGCCGCTATGTGGTGATCAGTGAGGAGGAGATCCGCAAGGCCCGGCCCGAAGCGACCCAGACGATCGATATCTTTTCATTTGTGGAAGCGGGCGATATTCCGCTGCAGCATTTCGATACGCCGTACTACCTGACCCCGGACCGCCGTGGCGGCAAGGTGTACGCCTTGCTGCGCGAGACGCTGGAAAAGACCGGCAAGGTGGCACTGGCCACTGTGGTACTGCATACCCGGCAGCACCTGGCGCTGCTGCGGCCGCTGGAGGATGCGCTGGTGATGATCACCTTGCGCTGGCCTGAAGAGGTGCGAGGGCTGGAAACGCTGGAGCTGGACTCCAGCGTCACCGACAGTAAGGTGGAGAAGCGCGAGCTGGAGATGGCCAAGCGCCTGGTAGAGGACATGAGCGGGCCCTGGAAGCCTGAGGATTATCATGACGCCTTCCGCCAGACGATCATGGACCTGGTGGAAGAGAAAGCCAGCAAGGGCAAGATCGAGGCGGTGGAGAAGGGCGACGCAGGTGGGGCCGAGAAAGGTGCGGACATCCTCGACCTGACCGAACTGCTCAAGCGCAGCCTGGGTGGCAAGAAACCGGTGAAGAAAACGCGCAAAGCTTCATGAACACTGCCGAAATCCCAGTGATTTCAGGACTGCGCCTGTAACCCGGCCAGGTAATCCCCAAACCCCTCGCGGGCGCGGCTATCGCGCCGGCTGCTGGTGGCCACACTATGCCTGGCGGTCCAGATGATCTGGGCACCGCTGGCCTGCAGGTCGCTGACCAGTTGCACATCTTCATGCGCCGCCAGGGGCTGGAAGCCACCCACACGCTCATAAGCATCGGCACATACCCCCAGGTTCGCGCCGTGCACATGCCGATGCCCTTCGCACGCCTGGTAGCGGCTCTGGTACAGCTTGCGCAGCGCGGCGGTCTGCCAGGGTTGCCAGTACTCGACATGCACGGTGCCGCAAACCACCTCGGCGCTACAGGCCAGCTGCGACAGCAGCCAGTGCGCCGGGACCCGGCTGTCCGCATCGGTGCATGCCAGCCACGTGGCGCCACGCTCGACCATGTGCGCCGCCCCCACACGACGTGCCATGCCGACATTACCGGCATCCACCTCCAGCATGTGTACAGCGAAACGCCGCGCCACGGCAGCGCTGCCGTCGCTGCAGCGGTCCAGTACCACCAGCACTTCCACGTGCAGCCCCGTTTGGCGCGCCTGCTGGGCAGCCACCAGCACCGCCCGCAGGCATCGCCCAAGGCGGCGGGCTTCGTTATGCGCAGGGATGACAACGGCGATCATGGGCACGTCTCATCGAGATCGACGACGCTTGGCTGGCATGACCAGCACTCCAGCAAAAAGTCCGCCTCCTCATGCCGGAACTGCTGATGCAACGGCAAATGCCGGGTCAATAGGCGGTGCACTTCGCGACCGTCCTGAGGGCAACCCGGGATAGGGTGCTTCCAGTGGCAGGCCAGTAGCGTGCCGTCGTAGCCAAGGCTGGCCACCGATTGTTCGATCACTTGCAGCCAGTCAGTGGGATCAAGGTAATAGCCCACCTCGCTGAGCACGATCAGGTCAAAGCGCCCGCCCGGCCAGTCCCCCGGTAGCCGGGCCCGCTCGACCGTAGCATTGTGCACGTGAGCCAGGCGTTCGCGGGCCAGGCCTACGGCTGTCGGGTCCAGGTCTTGGCACAGCAGTTCGGCGCAACGCTCGGCCAGCAGCGCACTGAGCTCACCATTCGCGCAGGCAGGCTCGAACACACGCTGATAGCACTGCCGTGGCAGGCTGGCCATCACCAGCTCGCGTTTGCGCTTCTCATACCAGCGGGTGCGGAAGGCCCAAGGGTCTTCATTGGTGGCGTATAGCTCGGCAAAATACTGTGGATCAAGGCTCATGACAGCTCCATTCAAAGGAACACCAGTTCGAAAGGTTGCAGAAGGCAATCCAGCAGGTGTGGCGGTAGCACCGGCGGCTGCTCGCCGTCCGGCTGCAACTGGCTGACGTGGGCGGCCAAAGCCTTGCGCTTGCGTGCCAGACGGCTTTCATCGAGCTGCATGCGGTGCGCACGGGGCCATGGCAGGCGCGGGTCGTCAGGCTCAGCCCAGTGCCAGGCCCAGACTGGTACCTCAGCCAATTGCACCCCACGGCTTGCCGCCGCATGCGCAGCGGCGCGGCCAACGGCCTCGTGATCGCAATGGCCGTCACTGCGCCAGGTGGCCATCAGCAGGTCATCGGGGCGCAGTAACTGCGTGAGGTGACTGACCAGAAACGCTTCTTCGCGCGGCAACTGGCCGTCCTTCAGATGGAGCCTGCGCCAGTCCAGGCGCTCAAGGTCCAGGTCGAGCTGTTGCAGGGCCTGTCTGCTTTCCTGGGGGCGCTGGCGGCGCAAGCGATGTTCGGTCCAATGGCTGGAGCCGGGGTGGCTGCCTTCGCCGTCGGTGGCGGAGATCAGCACCAGCTCATCCTCGCGCCCCTTGAAACCTGCCAGCAGGCCGCCGGCCATGAGAATTTCGTCATCCGGATGCGGCGCAATCAATACCAGCCGGCGCCCCGGCGGGCACAGTTGGCGTGAGTCGAGCCAGGTCGCACGCGCCAGGTGCGCGCTTTGCTGCCAGGCGGCCCACGGCGTGCCATCCGCGGACTGGATGAGGTTCTGGCTCATAGCTGCCACACCCCGGCTGGCAAACGGGCCAACTGCTGGCCGAGCATCGCCAGATCGCGCTCGGCATGGCTTTGGCGCAGGAACACCGGCAGGTCGGCGCTCAGCCGGGCAAAATGACTGCAGCGACAGAACGGCGAGGCCCCCAAGGCACGCCCGACGTGGCTGATGACCTGCTCTACGGCCTGTTCTACCTGGGCGCGGGTGCGGCGAACTTCGAAACTGGCATCCACGCCGGGCTGTTGATCGATCCAGGCAGCACATTCACGCAGTGATGCACGGGCGCCATGCAACGCAGCGTCCACAGCCCCCAGATGCGCATCGGCATGCGGGTCTGGGCGGGGTTTGCGGCAATGTTCACGCAGGTAATCCGCCAGCGCCTCGGCCGCGCCGTACCAGCAGGCGGCAATACCCGCACCGCCTTGCCAGAAACCAGGGCGCGAGAGGTATTGGCCTGGCGTGCCAATGAGCGTGCCTGGGGTATCGTTGAAAGCCACCTCGACACTGGCGGTGGTGGCCATGCCAACGGCCTGCCAGTGCTCGATGTTCAGGCCCTGGCTTGGCTGTGACAGCTCGATTGCCACCAATTGCGGCTGCTCGGCCTCCTCCCAGGCGGTAATCAGCGCGCGATCGATCTGCAAGGCACCGGAACACCAGGCTTTGGTGCCGTTCAGGCGCACCTGGTCGCCTTCACGCGCAGTGATGAGGACCCGTGCATCGGGCGGCTCTGCCGCCCACACGCCCCAGATGCCGTCGTTGGCGTGGTGCGCTGCGCCGCATTCCGCCAGGATCGCCAACGCATCGGTATGGCCCTCATAGAGCTTGGCCAACGCCAGGTCGCAACCGGCCACCCGTGCCAAGGTCTGCCAGCGCAGCAAAGTGTTGCCTTGCCCCGGCAGCGGTAGCAGGTCGAGGTGATCAGCTTGCAGCGCCTGGATCAGTTGCGGCAATTGGCTGTCGAGGTTGAGCGGTAACTGGCGTTCGCCAAAGGTGCGTAACAGGCGGTCAAGGGTGGTCAGGTTGAAGTCCTGAACGATGCTCATGGGCGGGCCTCCCGGTTCGTGTCCAATCGCTGTGGCGTCATCATTCGAGCCCTAGCTGCTTGCGCATGCGCGCGGTGATCGACTGGCGTACCTTGCCCATGTCGGCCCAAGGGTCGTCGACCTCCGCCAGGCGCTCGCGCAGGTTGGTGATGTTCCATTGATTGGCGCTTTTTATTTGCGCCAGTTCCTCACGCCAGACAGGTACCGATACAGGCAGCCCGTCACGGGCACGCAGTGAATAGGCGCACGCCGTGGTGGCGCCCTTGCCATTGCGCAGGTAGTCGATGAAGATGCGTCCCACGCGATTTTTCGGCCCCGACACCGCGCTCAGGCGCTCCGGGAACAGCTTGGCCAGGTAATTGACGATGGCGTGGCTGAAGTCCTTGACCTCGTCCCACCCGGTTCGCCGGGTCAAGGGCACGACCACGTGAATACCCTTGCCACCACTGGTTTTCAGAAACACCTTCAGGCCCAGCTCGTCCAGCAGGGTGAGGGTCAGTTGGGTCGCCTCCACCATTGCCTTCCAGGGCAGCGCGGGGTCAGGGTCCAGGTCGAGCACGAAACGGTCCGGTTTGTCGAAGTCCTTGTCCGTGGCGTTCCAGGTGTGCAGCTCCAGCATGTTCATCTGCACCGCGCCCAGCAGCGTGTCCGGGCGATTGATGACCATCGCCGCCTGGCCTGCCTCGGCCTTTTCATGGCTGATTAGGTTGGGTATGTGCAGCTGGCCCGCGTTTTTCTGGAAGAACAGCTCGCCGCCCAGGCCGTCCGGGGCGCGCACCAATGCCACCGGGCGGTGCTTGAGCTGGGGCAGGATCCACTGGCTGATGCCGGCGTAATACTCGGCGACCTCGCGCTTGGTCACCCCAGTGGTGGGATCAATGACCCGGTCGGGGTGGGTCAGGCGAAGTTCACCCAGGTTTTCAGACGCCTTGGCCTGCTTGTTGTGGTTGGATACAGTCGTTGCGGGCATGGCGCGCTCCAGGTCAATGGCGGTTGCCGCCTTGTCATCGCGCAGTCCGTGGAACACCGAGTGGCGCACGATGCCGTCACGGGTCATTTGGGCATAGGCGACTTCGGCCAACAGCTGGGGCCGCAGCCAGTGCACACCACGCGCCTGGGCACCGGCAGGCGGCGAGGGCAGGGCTGGCCTGGCGATTTCCAGGGGCTTGAGCCGCGCGTGGATGCTGGCCAGTGTCGTGGTATTGAAGCCGGTACCTACCTTCCCGGCATAGCGCAGCTCGCCACTTTCGTTGTCGTGCAGGGCCAGCAGCAGGGCACCAAAGCCGCTGCGGCTGCCTTTGGGGTCGGTGTAGCCGACGATCACGAATTCCTGGCGTTGCTTGCACTTGAGCTTGATCCAGTCTGGGCTGCGGCGGCCGCTGTAAACACTGTCAGCTCGCTTGCCGATCAGGCCTTCCAGCTTCAGCCGGCAGGCACTGTCGAGCAGTGACCCGACAGGTTGGTCGAAGTCGGCGGAATACTTGATGACGTCGGAATGGTTGTGTTCAAGCAGTTGGCGCAATGTATCGCGGCGGTTCTGCAGCGGTAGCTGTCGCAGGTCCTGACCGCCCAGAAATGGCAGGTCGAACAGGTAATAAGTGATGTGTTCGTCGTGCTCGGTATCGAAGGCGTTCTGCAACGCCTGGAAGTCAGCCATGCCATTCTCATCAGCCACCACCATTTCGCCGTCGAGCCAGGCCGAGTCGATACTGAGTGCGCGCAGGGCAGCAACCTGCCGGGGCATCTTGCTGCTCCAGTCATGGCCGTTGCGGGTGAACAGGCGGATGTCCTGGCCCTCGATACGGGCGAGGATACGGTAGCCATCGAACTTGACTTCGTAGCGCCAGTCGCCGCTGGGTGGAGAATCCACTAGCGTGGCCAGCTGCGGCGGCAGCTGCGCTGGCAACGGTGCAGTCTGAGCTTTGCCAGGGCGTTTACGGCTGCTGCGCGGTGTAGCGGCTTTTTTCGCAGCGGGTTTGCGTGGCACCAGCGTGCGCTCGCTGAGCACACTGTCGGGCAGGGCCTCGACAATGCTGTACTCCGCTTCGCTGCGCGCCTGGGCGTCGTGCGACTTGACCAGCATCCATTGCTCTTTCTTGCCGGCCAGGTGGGTGCGGAACAGGTTCCACACGCCGCCAAGCTTCTCACCTTGCAGGCGGAAACGCAGCTTGCCTTTGGCGTAGCCTTCATGGGCATCGCCTTCAGGCTCCCAAGTGCCACGGTCCCAGACGATCACGTCCCCTGCACCATAGTGGCCTTCCGGGATATGGCCCTCGAAATTGGCGTAGTCCAGCGGATGGTCCTCCACATGCACTGCCAGGCGGCGCACCTTGGGGTCCAGCGAAGGGCCTTTGGGGATTGCCCAGCTTTTCAAGGTGCCATCGAGTTCCAGGCGGAAGTCGTAGTGCAAGTGACTGGCGTCGTGTTTCTGGATGCAGAACTGCAGCGCATGAGCCCGCTTGCCACGGATGCGTTTGCCGGCGGGCTCGGGTGTGGCGTTGAAGTTGCGCTTGCGCGCGTATTCCTGCAGGGGCTTGGCCATGGCGGGCTCCGGGCAGATCACAGTCTCTAAGGTGGGAGGCGTCGGCCGAGGCGGTAGTTCAAAAAACTCTGAATCTTCCCTGAGCTGGCGCAGTCGACCGAATGAAGCCAACTGATGGAGAACGCACATGACCCGACCCGATGAACCTCAGCCGTACACCCCCAGCGAAATCGATGACACCGAAGACCGCATGGGCAGCGTGCATGAGCTGGATTTCGATGAACGCCTGGATGAGCGTGAAGGGCGTGTGGGCGACGAACGACCGGCCGCCGAGGTCGCCCGTGAGTTTCCCCCCCGACGCGTGGCGCAGAGTGGCATGACCGGCGGCGAGGCGCTGAGTGACAGCCTGCATGAGGACAATGTCACCTATGACGATTTGAGCCCGGACACGCTGCTTGACGAAACCGGTGCACGCGATCCCCACGAGCCGGGCGGCAGAGGCGGTCCGGCAGACCAACGCCTGCGGCAGGTGGATGCCGATGAGATTGGTGGCGGCATTGGCCTGGACGAGGCCGAACTGGCCCGCTCCGCGCCGCTGGATGGGGTGCCCTGGACCGATGATGTAATTGACGACGAGGAGAGCAAGCCATGAACGAACAACGCTGCGCGTGCACGCATTGTTCCTGCACGGTGGATGCCAATGCCCTGCAGCGCGACGGTAAGGCATATTGCTGCGAGGCCTGCGCCAGCGGCCACCGCAAGGGTGAGCCATGCCGGATGCAGGACTGCCATTGTGGTGAAAAGCCGGGCGAGAATGCGGTGGACAATGCGCTGGATGAAACCTATCCGGCGAGTGACCCCATTTCGCCCTGAGGCCGATAGGCGGGCTGCCCTTTCACCCGGGCGCCAGTCATTGGGGCCTCGGGTGTTGCGTTGCCTGCTTCGCGGGTAAACCCGCTCCTACATTTACGCCGCATGGCTTGCGCGGGGTTGGTTTCTTGGCGCGCGCCCCCGTAGGAGCGGGTTCACCCGCGAACACCGGCGCAGCCGGTGCCACGCAACGCGTCGCATTTGTCACCTCCAGCGCACATGGCCCCTTTCAGGTCTGGGCAGGCTTGTCGCGCCGGCGCATGGCCTTGGCGCGCTTTTCCAGGATCAGGTAGGTCACCACCGCCAACAGCAGCGGAATCAGGTAGTACAGCGTGCGGTAGCCGAGCAGGGCAGCCACCAGCGTGCCTTGGGCCATCTGCCCGTGCAGCAGGGCCAGAAACACCGCCTCCAGCACGCCCAGCCCCGCAGGGATGTGCGCAACCACCCCAGCCACACAACTGATCAGCAGGATGCCGAGAATCGACGGGTAGAAGGCTTCGCCCGGTAGCAACCAGAAGATCAGCAGCGCCATCAGCGCCCAGTTGCTGGCACCCAGCACCACCTGGCAAAGCGCCAGACGCAGCGAGGGCAGCGTCACTTCGTGGTCGCGCCAGCACCAGGTGCGCTTCTTGGCAAAACCACAGGCCAGCAGGTAGCCTCCAGCAATCGCCAGCAGCAGCAAGCCGATCAGGCGCAGGCCTGTAGTGCCTACCGCCCAGTTGCCGGGCATCTCGACCAGGCCCAGGGCGAAGACGGTGCCGGCCAGCAGCATGTAACCCATCCAGTTGGTCAACAGGCCCAAGGTGAGGATTCGCGTAATGGTCGCGGTATCCAGGCCCAGTCGGCCATAGAGCCGGTAGCGCAAGGCAACCCCGCCTACCCAGGTAGTGAAGTTGAGGTTGAAGGCATAACACACGAACGCGACTGGCAATACCTGACGGGCAGGTAGTGTATGGCCGGTGTAAGCCCGGGCGAGCAGGTCGTAACTGGCAAACGCGAAATAGCTGCACAACGCGATCGCCAAGCCGATGACAAGGGTGCCAGGTTTGTAGGCCAGCAAAGACTGGCGCACTTCATTCCAGTCCAGATTGCGCGCCAGCAGGTACAACAGCACAGGGATCAGGATCAGGAACGCAAGCGTAAACAAGCGTTTGCCCCAGGTTTGCCAGTTTTTGCCCGCCATCAGGAATTGCCCTCGTGCAGTTTGCCCTGGGGTTCGGCGTCCGGCTGCAGCGAGCGTAATCGCTGCCGGTGCGCAGGGAACCAACCCGCAATGCGCGGGAAGTGACGGATCACGTGGAAACACACGAAGATCAACGGTGCTCGCCACCAGTAGCCGCGAATCATCCGCTCCAAGGTAACCGGTTTGCATTGCTCGCTGGCCAGTGCTTGCAAATGCTGGTGCAGTTGCTGGTTGAAGGCTCGATCACGAATGAACAGGTTGGCCTCCAGGTTGAACGACAGGCTCAGAGGATCGAGGTTGCTGGAGCCAACGGTGGCCCACTGGTCGTCTACCAGTGCCACCTTGCCGTGCAACGGCCGCTGGCAGTACTCATGAATCATCACGCCGTCGCGCAGCAGGTAGTTGTATAGCAGGCGCGACAGCGCACGTACCCAGCGCATGTCAGGCTGGCCCTGCAAAATCAAGTGAACCTCCACGCCACGCCGGGCCGCGTTACGCAACTCTCGCATCAACCGATAGCCTGGAAAGAAGTACGCATTGGCGACCACGATGCGTTGCCTGGCCTTGCGAAAAGCCTGAAGGTAGTACGCTTCTATATCGTTACTGCGCATCCCGTTGTCGCGCTCGATCAACACCGCGTCGCTCCCCCCGGCAGGCTCGGTAACCGGGCGCACCGCACTGGGGGGCTGCAACACGGGGGACATCAGGCGCTTGCTGGAGGCATGTACCTGCGCCACCACCGGGCCGGTGACCTCCACGGCATAGTCCTGCTTGGCCATGGCACCAAAGTCACCCAAATGGTCGGCGCTGTAGTTGATACCGCCGATGAAGGCCCGCTCGCCATCGACCACCACGATCTTGCGGTGCAAACGGCGGAACAGGTTAGTGCGCATGCCTAACAACCGGGGTTGTGGATCGAACGCGTGAAAGCTTACGCCCGCATCGGTCATCGCTGAAATGAATGCAGCCGGCAGGTCGGCTGTGCCGTAGCCGTCCGCAGCCACTTCCACGCGCACACCACGCCGGGCAGCGTCGATCAACACCTGCTGCAATTGCTGGCCCACCTTGTCGTCGAAGATGATGAAGGTTTCCAGCAGTATTTCTTCCCGCGCCTTGGCCATGGCCTCGAACACGCGGGGGTAGTACTGCTCGCCATTGATCAGCAACTGCACGCTGTTGCCCTCTACCCAAGGTCGGTTCACAGGTTGATCTCCGCAGCCAGTGGTACGTGGTCGGACAGATGCGACCACGGGTATTTCGACAGCACCTGGGCAGCGCCCGGCATGGCGTTACGCACGTAGATGCGGTCCAGACGCAACAACGGCAGGCGCGCCGGGAAACTGCGCGCCGGGGTGCCGAAGGCCTCCGTCAGGTGTTCGCTCAGCACCGCGTCCGCCTTCAGCCGCCAGTCGTTGAAATCGCCGGCGATGATGACCGGCGCTGTGGGCGGCAGGCTGGCCAGCAGGTCCAGCATCAGCTTCACCTGGCTCTGCCGGTGGGCTTCCCGCAGGCCCAGGTGTACGCATACCGCATGCACCTCGTCATGGCCCGGCACCTCCAGCTGGCAATGCAGCAGGCCACGCTGTTCATTGCCCTGCACCGAGACATCCAGGTTGTCGAAGCGGCTGATGGGGAATTTCGACAGCAGTGCGTTGCCGTGATCGCCATGTGGATATACGGCATTGCGACCGTAGGCGAACTGCGGCCACATGCTGTCGGCCAGAAACTCGTACTGCGGCGTTTCTGGCCAGGCAGGGTGACGCAAGGCGTGCTGCTGATGACTGCCGTGCACCTCTTGCAGAAACACCAGGTCGGCGCCGGTGGCGCGCACCGCCTCGCGCAACTCGGGCAAGATGAAGCGCCGGTTGAAGAAGGTGAAGCCTTTGTGCACGTTCAGCGTCAACACATTGAGCCGGCGTACAGCGGTCACCTTGTCGATGATGCAGCGTGGGGTGGGCAGGGTCTTGTTCACAAGGCCACCTCCGGCACCATGCCAGGCTCAGTCATCAGCTCATGGTCCAACGACAGCTTTTGCAGCAAGCGCCTGGCGTCGTATGGCGCGTGAACCTTCTGGTCGTTGTCGAAGTAGCAGTATACATCCCGTGTCGCACGCCGAGGCGGCGGCCCCGGCACGATCAGACGGGCATCGTCCGCCTGGTTACCTTCACTCCATTGCTGGATACGTTGTTTCCAGCGCCGTAGCGCGCGTGCGGTATATCCGCTGCTGTGCAGCTCCACATCCCCGTGCAGGCGCATGTAGACGAAGTCGGCGGTCACATCTTCGACACAGGGCCACTTGCCGGCGCTGCCGGCAACCACCAGCGCCACGCGATGCTTGCGTAACAGCTTGATGAAGGCTTCGCAGAGAAAGCTCTCGTGGCGGATTTCCACGGCGTGACGCAAGCGTGCATTGCCCTTGATGGCAAGGCTGCCATTGCCCTTGAGGCGTTCAGCGCAGCCCTGGGCGCGTTCGCGGGCCGCTTTGCGGGTGTGTGGCAGCAGCTCGAAAAACCGGGCGAAACGGTCTTCATCGAACTTCATGTTAGGAGGGAACTGCCACAGGAACGGCCCGAGCTTTTCGCCCAACAGCAGCGGCCCGGAGGCAAAAAAGTTGGCCACTGGCTCTTCGATGTCCTTCAGCCGCCGCACATGGGTGATATAGCGAGGCCCCTTGACCGCGAACACGAAGCCGTCCGGTGTTTGTTCACGCCAGCCCAGATAACGCTCGGGCGTTTGCAGGCTGTAGAACGAGCCATTGATCTCGATGCTGTTCACCGCCCGTGAAGCGAATGCCAGTTCATCGTCCTGCTTCAGGCCTTTGGGGTAGAAATCCTTGCGCCAGGGGCCATAGCGCCACCCGGAGATACCGATGCGAATATCGCTCACGCTGCCGTCCTCACTGCCGGTTCCTTGTTCGGTCGCTCTGAAGGTGCGACCGGCAAAGGCCGGCGAGGGTTCACAACGCTTGACCAACGGAAATGCTGACGCCGAGTTGAACTTTGCAGCGGCTGGCGTCTCCACCGCATACCCGCCTCATGGCAGGGTGCCAGGATGAAATTCGACCGCCTCGCCCTCTGGCAGATTGCCGGGCAGGGTGACGATGTGCTGTAGAACAAGCAATGACCTGCCACCCGTGGAGGCAAGCATGGCCAGACATATCATCCACTTCACCGGACCGATCAATTCGTCTACCTGCGGCAACCTGATCAGTACCTGCTCGCGGGCATTGCAACAGGGTGCCGAAACGCTGCAACTGAACATCGCCACCATGGGCGGCGAGTGCAGCTATGGGTTTACCCTTTACAACTTTCTGCGGGCGTTACCCGTAGAGGTGCATACCCACAACCTGGGCACGGTGGAATCCATGGGCAATATCCTCTCCCTGGCCGGGGAGCGACGTACGGCTTGCAGTTTCAGCAAGTTTCTTTTCCACCCGTTTCATTGGACCTTGCATGGCTCGGTAGACCATTCGCGGATGTCCGAGTATGCAATGAGTCTGGATTACGACTTGCGTCTGTATGCGCAGATCGTGGCCGAGCGCACGAAAGGCGCGGCCGAGGTTCTGGATGTACCGCGCTATCTAATGGCCTATCCAAGGATACTGGCGCCGCGGGAGGCGCTGGAAAACGGAATGATCCATGCAATCGACGAGATGCCGATCGCGTCAGACGCCGTTCAGTGGAGTGTGCACGCCTAGCTTACCGAACGGACGCCGCAGTGCCGGGGGCACAAGCCAGCAAGGAGCGGATCAGGGACTTGATCTCGCCCTTTACCGTAGCCACCTGGTGAGGTGAGCAAAGTGGCAATCGGAAATTTCGTGCCACAGCGATAAAACAGGCTCTCGAAACCGAGGCAGGGGCACACATTCGGCCACTGGCACCAAAGGTTCGACAAAATTTTGAATCTTCCGGTCACGGCCAGATCAATCAAAATGTCATCCATGGAGAAGAGGAGGCCCCCTGCGATGCCTAGCCCACAGCTGTACATAATTGATTACAAACTGCATGACCAGCCGCGCAGCTTCATCATTCGCCTGGAACGTCTGGATAATGCCGAGGCCTGGCATTGGGCAAGTTGTGATGCGGGCATCGGCATCATTCCCAAGTTCGGTCGCGAGAAGATCAGGAAGGTCAGTCGGCCGATGGCCGAGCGTTACGGCATTACCGCCGTGAGCTGGCGGATTTCGGGGAGCAAGCCCAACCAGTCGGTGGGCGATCCGGCGGCGATGGTTTAATAGCTCGCTTGCAACCGGTAGAAGAAACTGCAGGAGCGGACGTGCCCGCTCCTGCAGGGTACGCTGATACTCATAGTGTCAGGCGCCAGACTCAGGGTCGCTGGCCGGGACGCCGGGCCGGTTTTCCTCATCATCAGTCAAATTGGGGTCGGTATCCGGGTCGTCTGCCCGATCATTGCGTCGATCCGGCTCCAGCTCCGGCCAGTCATCTTCAACATTGCCGCCACCCATTCGCAGTAGGGAATCCATGGTGCAGTCCTCGTTCATGATCCTCATAAACTAAGAGCGACAGATGCACGCCAGAGGTCCACTGAGCATTGGCAGTCGCTGACCAACGGTTTCAAATGCCTGAATACTTCACGACAGCCACGTAGGTGCATTGATCCCAAGTACCTTGAGCTGCTACCGGCCTCTTCGCGGGTGAACCCGCTCCTACAAGGGCGCTGTGCAGTACCGGGCAAAGGCGGCTTGCCCGGGAAGAGGCCAGTAGATTCAACCCATCATGCTGGCTTTTTCAGCACCAAGGTCAGAATGTCATAGCTGGCCACCAGTTCACCCAGCTGATTGGTCACCTCCACATCCCATGCCACCACCCCCTGCGGCTGCCCCAGCGGGCTGGTCTTGCCCTGGTCGATCTTGCGCTTGCAGGTCAGGCGCGCCTGGATGGTATCGCCAATGCCAACCGGGTTGATGAAGCGCAGGGTGTCCAGCCCATAGTTGGCCAGCACCGGGCCGGCACCGGGCGACACGAACAGCCCGGCCGCTGCCGACAGTACGAAGTAACCGTGGGCAATGCGTTTACCGAACTGCGACGCCTTGGCGGCGATTTCGTCGAAGTGCATATAGAAATGGTCGCCGGAGAGGCAGCCGAAATTGACCAGGTCAGCTTCCGTCACGGTGCGGCGATGGGTGAGCAGCGACTCGCCGATACGCAACTGCTCGAAGTAGCGACGGAACGGGTGCACTTCGGTTTCGATCACTTCGCCGCCGCGCACGTACTCGCCGGTGACCGCCGTGAGCATGCTCGGCGAGCCTTGTACTGCCGCGCGCTGCAGGTAGTGCTTGACCGCACGCAGGCCACCCAGTTCTTCACCACCACCGGCGCGGCCCGGGCCACCGTGCTTGAGCTGCGGCAGTGGCGAGCCGTGACCGGTGGACTCTTTGGCAGCCTGGCTATCGAGCACCAGCAATCGCCCATGCCAGGCAGCAGCCACCGGGATAGCCTTGGCGGCCACGCTGCGGTCGGCGGTGACCAGGGTCGCCACCAGGCTGCCTTTGCCACGGGCAGCCAGTGCCAAGGCTTCGTCGAGGTCGTCATAGGCCATCAGCGTACTGACCGGGCCGAACGCTTCGATGTCGTGGGCGCCGCCCTCGGCATGTGGGTCGCGGGCCTGCAACAAGGTCGGGGCAAAGAACGCGCCTTCAGCCACGCCTTCGCCACGCGGGGCAAAGCCATCGCTGGCGCCGAACAACTGATCACAACTCTGCAGCAGGCTGCGCACCCGCTCGCCAACGTCGCGCTGCTGGTCATGGGAGGCCAGGGCCCCCATGCGCACGCCTTCCAGCGACGGGTCGCCAACCACGACCTTGCTCAGGCGCTCGCGCAGGCGGGTGGCAACGGCATCCAGGTGCCTGGCCGGGACGATCGCGCGGCGGATGGCGGTGCATTTCTGCCCGGCTTTAGTGGTCATTTCACGCACCACTTCCTTGATGTACAGGTCGAACTCTTCGCTGTCCGGTGTCACGTCCGGGCCGAGGATGGCGCAGTTGAGCGAGTCGGCCTCGGCAGTGAACGGCACCGAGTTGCGAATCAGGTTGGGCGTCACGCGCAATTTGGCAGCGGTATCGGCAGAACCGGTGAAGGTCACCACGTCCTGGCCTTGCAGGCGGTCAAGCAGATCGCCGGTGCGGCCTATCACAAGCTGCAGGCTGCCTTCGGGCAGCAGGCCTGAGGCATTCATCAGGCGCACCACGGCCTCGGTCAAATAGCTGGTCGAGGTCGCCGGCTTGACGATGCAGGGCATACCGGCCAGGAACGTCGGGGCAAACTTTTCCAGCATGCCCCAGATGGGGAAGTTGAACGCGTTGATGTGCACCGCAACGCCTGCCCGTGGCACCAGGATGTGACTGCCGGCGAAATGGCCTTGTTTGCCCAACGGTATGGCTGGGCCTTCGTGCACCAGGTTACCCGACGGCAGCTCGCGGCTGCCGATGCCGGCATAGGAGAACAGCGTGGCGTTGCCGCCTTCGATGTCGATCCAGCTGTCAGCCCGGGTGGCGCCGCTGTGGTGCGACAGGGCGTAGAGCTGCTCCTTGCGTTCGGCCAGGTACAGGGCCAGGGCTTTGAGGCGTTGGGCACGCTGTTGGAAATCCATGCCCATCAGCGAGGCAAGGCCACGTGCACGCGCGTAGTCCACAGCTTCGGCGAAGTCTGGGCGCTCTTCATGGCTGTAGGCCAACACGTGGCCGTCGAGGGCGCTGCGCAGGGCCTGGGCGCCGTGCTGGCCGAGCCAACGGCCGGCGATGAAACTTTGCAGAGTAGGGGCGGCAGACATGCTGTTCTCCGTGCTGTTCAAAAAGAGGGGGCGCTGTTACCACAGCGCCAGGGTGTAGCCGATGATCAGGCGGTTTTCGTCCACGGCGTTGGTCAGGCCGTTGCCGGAGCGGAAGGTGACATTGCGCCAGCGCAGGCTGACGTCTTTAAGCGGGCCGCTCTGAATGACATAAGCGATGTCGGTGTCGCGCTCGCGCTCGCGGCCATTGGTCACGGTGGCAGTTTCGGCGTGGCGACCGTCGGTGTAGCGGGTCATGAAACTCAGGCCGGGGATACCCATGGCAACGAAGTCGTAGTCGTAGCGTACTTGCCAAGAGTCCAGCCCGGCGCGGGTGAAGGTGTTGTAGGTGACCAGGTTGACGGTGAACGGGTCGCCGCCGTTGACGAACGGGAAGGCGCTGTCACCGGACATCTGCTGCCAGGTGGCGGTGAACTTGTGCGCCCGCACGCCCAGGGTAAACATGGCGTTGAAGTTACGATTGTCGATGTTGCCGGCACGCTCGGCACCGTCGTTGCGGCTGTCGAAGTAGCGCAGGTCGCTGCGCAGGCTCACACCTTCTGCCAGTGGGCGGGTGTCGATCAGACCGACGAATTGCTGACGGTAGATGTCCTGGAGCTTGGCGTAGTAATAGCTGACCGTGGTTTGCGGCGTGATGGCGTAGCTGCCACCACCAAAGTCCAGGTGGTCACTGCTGGCTGCGCCATAGCCGATATCATCGCGGCCAGAGGAATCGCGTAGATTGGCCTTGGTCAGGCGCCCGGCATTGAAGGTGAGGCCATCGAGGTCCTGACTGGTGAGCAGCCCCCCCTGGAAGGTGGATGCCAGCAGGCGGGTGTCGTTGTACACCACCACCGGCAGGATCGGCTGCAAGGTGCCCAGGCGCAAGGTGCTCTTGGACACACGAACCTTGCCGGTCAGGCCCAGCTCACTGTAGTCGTCGACCGGTTCGTGGCTGTTCGGGCCAAACGGCAGCAGGCCGGTGTTGCGACGGTCGCGGCTGGAGTCGAGCTTGATGCCCAACTGCCCCAGCGCGTCCACGCCAAAGCCGACCGGGCCCTCGGTAAAACCCGATTCCAGCTTGGCGGTAAAGCCCTGGCCCCATTCCTCGGCCTTGGCCTGTGGGGCGTTGCTTTGGCGGAAATCGCGGTTGAGGTAGTGGTTGCGCAGCTCCAGGCGAGCATGGCTGTCGCCGATGAAGTCGGCCAGCGCGGGCATGGGCAGGGCGAGGGTGGCCAGCCAGGCGGCTGACAGGAAGTGTGTGCGGTTCATTGTTGTTGTTTTACCCGACATGTCTGTTCGTCCTTGAAGTCAGTGTTTGCTGGCGCCAGCCGCACCGATACCGGTCATGGAGCGGATGAACTGGCCCAGGTAGCGGCCACGCTCTTCAACGGCACGTTCGGAGCTGTCGGTAACCGAGAACACCCAGGCACTGAGGAAGGCCAGGCTCATGGAGAACAGTGCCGGGTTGCTGTAGGGGAACAGCGCCGTTTCGTTGTGCAGCACGTTGACCCACACTGCCGGGCCCAGCACCACCAACAGCACCGCCGAGACCAGCCCGGCCATGCTGCCGCACACCGCGCCGCGGGTGGTCAGGCCTTTCCAGAACATCGAAAGGAGCAGCACCGGGAAGTTGACCGAAGCGGCCACCGCCAGCACCAGGCCGGACAGGAAGGCAATGTTCTGCGACTCGAACATCAGGCCCAGGATCACTGCCAGCAGGCCTATGACCAGCGTGGCGATGCGCGACACGCGCATTTCCTCTTGCTCGGTGGCCTTGCCTTTGCGCATCACGCAGGCATACAGGTCGTGGGACACTGCCGAAGCCCCGGACAGCGCCAGGCCGGCAACCACCGCCAGAATGGTGGCGAAGGCCACGGCAGAGATGAAGCCGAGGAACAGGTTGCCACCCACGGCCTGGGCCAGGTGCACGGCGACCATGTTGCCACCACCGATGATTGCGCCGGAGGCGTCGCGGTAGGACGGCTCGGTGCCGACCATGACGATGGCGCCAAAGCCGACAATGATCAGCAGCAGGTAGAAGTAACCAATGAAACCGGTGGCATAGAACACGCTCTTGCGTGCTTCCTTGGCATCACTGACAGTGAAGAAGCGCATCAGGATATGCGGCAGGCCAGCGGTGCCGAACATCATGCCCAAACCGAGGGAAATGGCGTCCACCGGGTTGGACAACAAGCCGCCTGGGGCCATGATCGCCTGGCCCTTGGCATGCACGGCCACGGCGCTGGCAAACATGGCCTCGGTGCTGAAGCCGAAGTGCTTGAGCACCATGAAAGCCATGAAACTGGTGCCCGACAGCAGCAATACCGCCTTGATGATCTGCACCCAGGTGGTGGCGAGCATGCCGCCGAAGGTGACATAGGCAACCATCAGCACGCCGACCAGCATCACGGCGTACAGGTAGCTGATGCCGAACAGCAACTCGATCAGCTTGCCGGCACCGACCATTTGCGCCACCAGGTACATCAGCGCCACCACCAGGGTGCCGAAAGCCGAGGTCAAGCGCACCGGGGTTTGCGCCAGCCGGTAGCTGACCACGTCGGCGAAGGTGTACTTGCCCAGGTTGCGCAGCCGCTCGGCAATCAGGAACAGGATGATCGGCCAGCCTGCCAGGACACCGAGGGCATACAACAGGCCGTCATAGCCGTTCATGAACATCATCGCGGAAATGCCCAGGAACGAAGCGGCACTGATCATGTCCCCAGCGATCGCCAGGCCGTTCTGCATGCCGGTCAGGCCCCCGCCGGCGGTGTAGAAGTCGCTGGCCGAGCGGGTCCGCAGGGCAGCCCAGCGGGTGACCAGCAGGGTGAAGCAGACAAACACCATGAACATCGAAATGGCTGTCCAGTTCATTGTGCGCACTCCTGCTTGACCTTGTCGTTGAGCGGGTCGAGCACGTTGTTGGCGCGGTGCACGTAGATGCCGGTCAGGGCAAAGGACAGCAGCACCATCAGCACGCCTACCAGCATGCCGACAGTGGTTACGCCGCCGCTGAGGGACTGGCCGAGGGTGCTGGGCGAGAACGCGACCAGCAGGACGAAGCCGTAGTAGACCACCAGCATGGCCAGGGTCAGGCTGCCGTTCAGGCGGCGTTTGCGCCGCACCAGGTGCTGGAAGTCGGGGTGGTTGGCGATGCTTTCTATGCGTTCGGGTGTCATGGCAAGCGATCTCTTGGTTTTGTAATTGTTTTGTTGAGGTCACGCGGGGTATTGCGTTGTTGCGTAGGCCCTCTTCGCAGGTAGGATGACGCCCCAAGGCCTTGCGCAGGCCCCGTAGGAGCGGGTTTACCCGCGAAGCAGTCGACTCGGTCTACAGCTGGTCGAAGTCAAGCACCACCTTGTCGCTCACCGGGTAGGTCTGGCACGACAGCACATACCCGGCCGCCACTTCGTAATCTTCGAGGGCATGGTTGCTGTCCATTTCCACTTCGCCCTCGATCACCCGGCACTTGCAGGTGGAGCACACGCCGGCCTTGCACGAGTACGGCAGTTCGGCGCCAATGGCGTTGCCGGCGTCCAGCACGTTCTGGGTGTTGCGCGGCAGGTCGAAGCTCAGTGCCCGGCCGTCGCTGATTACGGTGATATGGCTAAGCGCCGAATCCGCCTGGCGTGCCGCCTCACGGGCTTCGCGGCGGGCCTCGCTGCCGGCGGCGGCGAACAGCTCGAAGTGAATGCGTTCCTTGGCCATGCCGTTGGCCTGCAGGCTGTCACGCACGGTTTCGGTCATCGCCTGCGGGCCGCAGATGAATGCCGCGTCCAGGCCGGCAACGTCCAGCCAGCGCGAAAACAGTTGGCCGCATTTGTCAGTGTCGATGCGGCCGTTGTACAGGTCGACGTCCTGCTGTTCGCGGCTGAACACGAAAATCAGGTTCAAACGGTCGAGGTAACGGTTTTTCAGGTCTTCGAGCTTGTCGCGGAACAGCGCCCCCGAACTGGAGCGGTTGCCGTACAGCAAGGTGAAACGGCTGTGCGGCTCGCTGGCCAGCGTAGTGGCGATGATCGACAGTATCGGGGTGATGCCGCTGCCGGCGGCCACCCCCAGATAGTTGCCCTGGCGAGCCGGGTCCAGAGGCACGAAGAAGCTCCCCGATGGCGGCATCACTTCCAGCTGCTGGCCGGCCTTGAGCACTTCATTGGCAAATGCCGAGAAGCGCCCGCCCGGCACGCGCTTGACGGCCACGCGCAGCTCGCCGTCCTGCACGGCGCTGCAGATGGAGTAGGAGCGGCGGACTTCTTCGTTGTCCAGCTGGGTACGCATGACCAGGTACTGGCCCTGAGTGAAGCGGAACTGGTCCTGCAGGTGCTCGGGCACATCGAAGGCAATCGATACCGCATCACGGGTCTCATTGCGCACTTGCTTGATGGTCAGGCTGTGAAACTGGCTCATGGTGGTCTCCACGGCTCAAATGCATTTGAAATAGTCGAATGGCTCCATGCACTCACGGCAGCGGTACAGCGCCTTGCAGGCCGTGGAGCCGAACTGGCTGAGCAATTCGGTAAGGGCGCTGCCGCATTGCGGGCAGCACACCTGGGGCGCTTCGCCGAGCAGGCTGCGCTTGCTGGCGCTGCCTTGCGGCGGCGCAATGCCATAAGCGCGCAGGCGCTCGCGGCCCAGTTCGCTGATCCAGTCGGTGCTCCAGGCCGGGGTGAGCCGGCGCTCCAGGTCTGGCGCGGTGAAACCGGCCTGTTCCAGCGCCTGACGGATATCCCCTTCGATGACTTCGGTGGCCGGGCAGCCAGAGTAGGTCGGGGTAACCACCAGGTGCAGGTGGCCGGCGCGCCAATCGACATCGCGCACGATCCCCAGGTCGACCACGCTGACTACCGGCACTTCAGGGTCCATGACCTGGCCCAATACCGCCCAGGCCCGGGCCAGGTCGTCACCTTGCTGTGCCCGCGCGCCGCGGTCACCGGCAATCAGTTCACCAGGTTGCATCGGGGTAGGCCCTTGGCAGGAACTGCATTTCGGCCAGCAGCAGGCCCAGATGCTCGGTGTGCAGGCCTTTGCGGCCGTCCAGGTAGAAGTGGCTCGCGGCCTTGGGCAGCGGCAGTTCGACCGAAGCAAAGGTCTCAGTGACCTGCTTCAGCCAGGTGGCCCCGACGGTCGCTGGGTCGGCGGCAATACCGCATTCGGCCAAACGCACTTCGTTGTCGCTGCCAGCGGCGAGTTCGACGGTGAAGCGCCACAGTGCCGGGATAGCGGCCAGCATGCGCTGGCGGCTGGCATCGGTACCACCACCCAGACGTTGTACCCACTCGCTGGACCGGCGCAGGTGGTAGGTGACTTCCTTCAGGGCCTTGGCGGCAATACCGGCGATTCGCGCGTCGCTGGACTCGACCAGCCCCCGCAGCACGGCGAAGTGCCAGGCGTCGTAGAGGAACTGTTTGGTCATGGTCACGGCAAAATCACCGTTGGGCTGCTCGACCAGCAACAGGTTGCGGTAGGCGCGTTCGTCACGGCGGAACGCCAGGGCATCGGCATCCCGGCCATCGTCGAGCAGCTCGGCGGCATACTCCAGCCAGTTGCGGGCCTGGCCGACCAGATCGAGGCCGACGTTCATCAGGGCCAGCTCTTCCTCGATGGCCGGGGCGCGGCCACACCATTCACAGAGGCGCTGGCCCTGGACCAGGGCGCTGTCACCGAGCAACAGCAGGTAGGGGATAAGGGCTTCTTTATGCATGGCCCACCTCACATGTGTCCGACTTCGTCGGGCAGCTCGTAGAAGCTGGCATGGCGATAGACCTTGTCGTCCGAAGGGGCGAACAACGGGTCTTTCTCGTCGGGAGAGGAGGCGGTGATCAGCGCCGAAGGCACCACCCACAGGCTCACACCTTCGCTACGGCGGGTGTAGAGCTCGCGGGCATTCTCGATGGCCATGGCGGCATCGGCGGCGTGCACGCTGCCGACATGCTTGTGGTTAAGGCCGTGCTTGCTGCGCACGAACACTTCGTAGAGGGTCCAGACAGACATATTCGATCTCCGCATCAATCGCCGCTCAGGCGGCGT
Organism: Pseudomonas sp. zjy_15; assembly: GCF_043101865.1. Lineage (NCBI taxonomy): Bacteria > Pseudomonadati > Pseudomonadota > Gammaproteobacteria > Pseudomonadales > Pseudomonadaceae > Pseudomonas > Pseudomonas sp. zjy_15. Next base: position 91,927 of record NZ_JBICII010000034.1, on the reverse strand, counting down.
TCTTGTTCTGTTGCTTGCGCGCATAGGCCACGGCAGCCTCGCGTACCCAGGCGCCGTCCTCGATGGCCTTGCGCCGGGTGGCGACACGTTCCAGGTTGCACGGGCCATTGCCCTTGATCACTTCGTAGAACTCGTCCCACTGGATTTCGCCGAAGTCGTAGTGGCCGCGCTCGGCGTTCCACTTCAGCTCAGGGTCAGGCGCAGTGCAGCCAAGCAGTTCCAGCTGCGGCACGGTCTGGTCGATGAAGCGCTGGCGCAGTTCGTCGTTGGTCTGGCGCTTGATCTTCCAGGCCATCGACTGGGCGCTGTTGGGCGAGTGTTCATCGCTCGGGCCGAACATCATCAGCGCCGGCCACCACAGGCGGTTGATGGCGTCCTGAACCATGTCGCGCTGGGCTTGGGTGCCCTGGCGCATCATGGTCAGGAGCATTTCGTAGCCCTGGCGCTGGTGGAAGCTCTCTTCCTTGCAGATCCGGATCATCGCGCGGGAGTAGGGGCCGTAAGAGGTGCGCTGCAGTACCACCTGGTTGACGATGGCGGCGCCGTCCACCAGCCAGCCCACAGCGCCCATGTCGGCCCAGCTGAGGGTGGGGTAGTTGAAGATGCTCGAGTACTTGGCCTTGCCGCTGTGCAGTTTGGCGATCTCTTCGTCGCGGTCCGCCCCCAGGGTTTCCATGGCGCTGTACAGGTACAGGCCATGGCCGGCTTCGTCCTGGATCTTGGCCATCAGCTGCAGTTTGCGCTTGAGGCTGGGGGCACGGGTGACCCAGTTGCCTTCGGGCAGCATGCCGACGATTTCAGAGTGGGCGTGCTGGGAGATCTGCCGGATCAGGGTCTGGCGGTAGGCCTCGGGCATCCAGTTCTTGGCTTCGATCTTGATTTCGGCGTCGATCTTTTCCTGGAAGTTGCGTTCTTCGGGGGACATCTCTTCCAGCGACTTGATGCGCTTGACTCCGGTTTCCACTAGCTGTGCGTACATGTGCTGCGACTCCTGCTAAGGCATGAGTCATTTGTAAGCGATACAAAACATAACGTCAAACACATTTATGTGTATCAAGTGAGATTTGTGTATCACGTTGACAGGCAAGAGGGCTGTCGGGCAGCAGCGTGTGCCCGGCAGCACGCAGGCAAAAAAAGGCCCCGGACAATGCCGGGGCCGAAATGGCAGCCGAATGGGTCAGCTGGCCAACCGTTTGTCGAACACGTGGCACGCCTTGCCTTCGGAGCGCTTGAGCGTGCCGCAGGGCTGCAGGTGCACGTGGGTGCTGATACCGATGTAAGTCTTGATCTGTTTGCTCAACTCCCCGACAACCAGCTTGCGCTGGCCTTCGTCAAGGTGCTGGCACTCTGCACGCAGCTCCACGTGCACCTGGACACTGTCCAGATTTCCATTGCGATACAGATGAATCTCATAAAGCTCAGAAAGCTGTTTTATTTTTAGCACCTGTTCCTCGATCTGAGTCGGGAACACATTGACCCCGCGAATGATCAGCATGTCGTCACTGCGACCGGTGATCTTGCCGATCCGCCGCATCGGCCGAGCGGTGCCGGGCAGCAGCCGGGTGAGGTCGCGGGTGCGATAACGCACCATCGGCAATGCCTCCTTGCTCAGCGAGGTGAATACCAGCTCGCCCAGTTGGCCATCCGGCAGCACCTCGCCGGTGGCAGGGTCGATGATCTCGGGATAGAAGTGGTCTTCCCAGATGGTCGGGCCGTCCTTGGTCTCTATGCACTCCATTGCCACCCCGGGCCCCATGATTTCCGAAAGGCCGTAGATATCGAGGGCATTGATGCCCAGACGCTGCTCGATCGAGCGGCGCAGCTCGTCGGTCCACGGCTCGGCACCAAAAATGCCCAGGCGCAGCTTGAGGTCGTGCGGGTCGATGCCCTGACGCTCGATTTCATCAGCCAGGTTGAGCATGTAGGACGGGGTGACCATGATGATGTCGGGCTGGAAGTCGCGAATCAGTTGCACCTGCTTTTCGGTCTGTCCACCGGACATGGGGATCACGGTGCAGCCCAGGCGTTCGGCACCGTAGTGCGCGCCGAGCCCACCGGTGAACAGCCCGTAGCCGTAGGACACATGCACCTTGTCACCTTTGCGCCCGCCGGCCGCACGAATCGAACGGGCAACCACATTGGCCCAGGTGTCGATATCGTTCTGGGTGTAGCCGACCACCGTCGGCTTGCCGGTGGTGCCACTGGAGGCATGCAGGCGCACCACTTCTTCCTGGGGCACGGCAAACATGCCGTAGGGGTAGTTGTCGCGCAGGTCGTTCTTGCCGGTGAAGGGGAACTTCGCCAGGTCCTCCAGGCACTTGAGGTCATCAGGGTGGATGCCGTACTCGGCAAAGCGCTGGCGGTACAACGGCACATTGTCGTAGGCGTGCTTCAGGCTCCAGCGCAGACGCTCCAGCTGGTGCTGGCGCAGGGCATCGACGCTGGCGGTTTCCATCGGGTCCAGCAGGGCACGATCGGCATCATGGTACATGTTCATGGCTTCACTCGAATTGTTCTTGTACGCCGCGCGGCAGCGGTTGCAGGCCACGCGGTGAGTGTCATGGAGGCAGCATATACGGCTGCGTTCAGTTCGGTAACAAGCGCAGGGTCTGAGCCGCTCAGAGGCGCTCGATGATCATGGCAATGCCTTGGCCTACGCCGATGCACATGGTGCACAGGGCGTAGCGGCCGGCCGTTTCTTCAAGCTCGTGCAAGGCAGTGGTCACCAATCGAGCACCGCTCATGCCCAGTGGATGGCCCAAGGCGATGGCGCCGCCGTTGCGGTTGACTCGTGGGTCGTCGTCGGCCAGGCCCAGCTCGCGCAACACGGCCAGCCCTTGGGCGGCAAAGGCCTCATTGAGTTCGATGACATCCATGTCAGCCAGTGCCAGGCCGCTGAGCGCCAGCACCTTGCGGGTCGCAGGCACCGGACCGATGCCCATCAGCCTGGGTTCGACCCCGGCCACAGCCATGCCGACGATGCGCCCGCGCGCTTTCAGGCCATGGCGGCGGGCCGCGGCGCTGCTGGCCAGCAGCAGGGCGCACGCGCCGTCATTCACGCCGGAGGCATTACCCGCCGTTACGCTGCCGCCTTCACGAAACGGCGTGCCGAGCCGAGCCAACTGCTCCAGGGTCGTGTCGCCGCGCGGGTGCTCGTCATGCTCGACCACTTTGGCAGGGCCTTTGCGTTGCGGGATTTCGACCGGCACGATTTCCCTCGCCAGGCGGCCGCGGGCCTGAGCTGCTGCGGCCTTGTGCTGGCTGCGCAGGGCAAAGGCATCCTGGTCGGCGCGCGAGATGCCGAACTGCTCAGCCACGTTTTCTGCGGTTTCCGGCATCGAATCGATGCCGTAGGCAGTCTTCATCAGTGGGTTGACGAAACGCCAGCCGATCGTGGTGTCGAACAGCTCGGCCGCACGCCCGAATGCCTGTTCCGACTTACCCATCACAAACGGCGCACGCGACATGGATTCCACACCGCCGGCCAGCATGAGCCCTGCTTCACCACAGCGCAGGGCACGTGCCGCATTGCCGATGGCATCCAGGCCGGAACCGCACAGGCGGTTGATCGTGGTCCCTGGTACTTCGACTGGCAGCCCGGCCAGCAGGCTCGCCATGTGAGCCACGTTGCGGTTGTCTTCGCCGGCCTGGTTGGCACAGCCGAAGATGACGTCATCAATGGCTTTCCAGTCCAGTTCGGGGTGGCGCTGGATCAAGGCTTTGAGCGGGATGGCCGCCAGGTCGTCGGCGCGCACGCTGCTCAGGGCCCCGGCATAGCGGCCAATGGGGGTGCGCACGGCGTCGATGATCAAGGCATCGGCGTGGGTCGGTTCATTCATCTTGCGTCTCCTGCGCCAGCACGGTGCCGCGCACTTTGTAGGATTTGCCATGGAACATCGCCACCAATTCACCGCGCTGGTTGTCGATGCGCACGTCATACAGGCCGGTGCGGCCTTTGCGGCTGACTTCACTGGCGTGGGCGGTGAGCACGTCATCGCGCAGCGCCGGGGCCAGGTAGTCGATGCTGCAGCCCAGCGCCACCGTGGCCTGGTCGTAGCTGTTGCAGGCGAAGGCAAACGCCGAATCGGCCAACGCGAACAGGAAACCGCCATGGCAGGTGCCATGCCCCTGGATCATGTCGGCACGCACCGGCATGCGCAGGCTGGCCCGACCTGGGCCGGCATCCAGCAGGGTAATGCCCAGGCCCTGAGTGGCCGGGTCACGGGCGTACAGGGCGTCGGCACAGGCTTGTGCCAGTTGCACTTCAGTCATGCAGGGTGCCTCCTTTGGCTTCGCAGCGGCGTAACAACAGGGAAGGGCGGTAGCGGCTCTCGCCGTAGCTGCGCTGCAGGTTGTCGAGCACGCGCAGGGTATGGGCAATACCTATGTTTGCCGCCCAGGCCAGCGGGCCGCAGGGGTAATTGACGCCGGCGCGCATGGCCAGGTCGATGTCGGCGGCGCTGCCGACGCCCTGCAGCACGGCATCGGCGGCCTCGTTGGCGAGCATTGCCACGGTACGCAGTACCACCAGGCCGGGCAGGTCGGCGATGCCGGTCACTTTCAAGCCTGCGCGCTGCAGCAGGGCTACAGCCTGGTCACGGGCGCTGTCAGTGGTATCGGCGGACCAGCTGATGGCAAGGCGGGTGGCGCTGCTGTAGTCCAGCGCAAGGTCGAGCAGCACCAGGTTGCGCAGCCCGTCCTCACGGGCACGTTGGCTGGCCAGCCGGCCGTCGGACAGGGCCAGGGTGGCGTCGCCCACCTGGATCAGGCCACTACCGGCGCGCTGGGTCACGGCAATGCCGCTTTGGCGCAGGCGCTCGACCAGCGGCTGCATCACCCCCAGGTTGCCCTCGACAACGCAGGCCTCTGCACCGGCGGAGCTGTGCAGTTCGGTCGGCTGCGGGCGCTCGACGCCTTCGGCATAGTGATAGAAGCCTTGGCCGGTCTTGCGACCCAGGCGACCGGCGTCCACCAGTTCCTTCTGCACCAGCGAAGGCTGGAAACGGAAATCGCCATAGAAAGCATCGAATACGGAACAGGTGACCGCGTAATTGACGTCATGGCCAATCAGGTCGGTCAGCTCGAACGCCCCCATGCGGAAGCCACCCGCGTCACGCATCAGCGCATCCAGGCTGGCGCAATCGGCGGCACCTTCCTGCATCAGGCGCAGGCTTTCGGCATAGAACGGCCGCGCTACCCGGTTGACGATGAAACCGGGTGTAGAGCGCGCATGGACCGGCTGCTTGCCCCAGGCCTGGGCAGTGGCGTAGATGCGTGCGGCCACTGTCGGGTCGGTTGCCAGGCCCGACACCACCTCGACCAGCGCCATCAGCGGTGCCGGGTTGAAGAAATGCATACCGACCACGTGCTGCGGGCGTTCAAGGCCCGCCGCAAGGCTGGTGATGGACAGTGACGAAGTATTGCTGGCAAGGATACAGTCGACTGCGCAAAGGGTTTCGAGCTGACTGAACAGCGCCTGCTTCACCTGCAAATTTTCGACGATGGCTTCAATCACCAGGCCGGCATCAGCCAAGGCCTCGAGTGTCTCGACCGGGCACAGGCGGGCATTGATCGCTTCGCGTTCAGCGGCCAGCAACTTTCCTTTCTCAACCAGCCGGGCCAGTTGGCGATCGATACCCTCCACTGCCTGGGCGGCAGCACCCGGGCGGTTATCGTAGAGCTTGACGGGGTGGCCGGCCTGGGCCGCGACCTGGGCAATACCGGCGCCCATGGCGCCGGCACCGATCACCGCCACCTGCGCATTGCTTGCGAGTGCGCCCATGTTCAGCGCCCCTTGAAGGCTGGCGAGCGTTTGTTCATGAAGGCGCTCACGCCTTCGCGGTAGTCCTCGCTGCGCCCGGCCAGGCGCTGCAGGTCGCGCTCCAGCTCCAGCTGCTCCTCAAAACCGTTGTCGAAACTGGCATTGAGGCTGCGCTTGATCAGTGCCAGGCCGTAGGTAGGCTGGGCAGCGAGCTGGCGGGCGAGGGTGAGGGCTTCGTCACGCAGCGCGGCATCATCCACCACGCGATGGATCAGCCCCCATTGCTCGGCCTGTTCGGCGCCAAGGCGCTCGCCCAGCATGGCCAGCGCCTTGGCCCGGGCCATGCCGACCAAGCGCGGCAGCAGCCAGGTACCGCCGGAATCCGGCACCAGGCCGATCTTGCAGAAGGCCTGGATGAAGCTGGCCGAGCGTGCGGCCAGCACCAGGTCGCAGGCCAAGGGAATGTTGGCACCGGCTCCGGCAGCCACGCCGTTGACCGCGCAGATCACCGGCAATGGCAGGTCGCGCAGGGTGCGCACCAGCGGGTTGTAGAACTTGTCGATCGATTGGCCCAGGTCTGGCATCTCGGCGCCTGGGGCAACGTTGCGGTCGGACAGGTCCTGGCCGGCGCAGAAGCCTCGGCCTTCAGCCGTCAGCAGCAGCACCCGTGCTTCACTGCTCTGGCGCACTTGCTTGAGCGCTTCGCGCACCTCCAGGTGCATGGCCGTATTGAAGCTGTTCAGCTGCTCGGGGCGGTTCAATGAAAGGAAGGCGACGCCGTCCTCGATGGAAAACAGGATGTGCTGGAAAGGCATGACAGGCTCGCTCCGTCAGTCGAGAGAATGAAGTTCAGCGCCCCTGGAAACGGGCCTGGCGCTTTTCCTGGAAGGCGCGGATGCCTTCATCGCGGTCGGCGGTGCCAGCCAGCAGAGTGAACGCATGACGCTCGAAGCGCAGACCGCTGGCCAGGTCGGTATCACCGGCCTTCAGTAGCGCCTCCTTGGCCAGGCGCACGGCCAGCGGCGCTTTGGCGGCGATGCTGCGGGCAACCTGCATGGCGCGTTCTACGGTGAGTTCGGGCTGGGTAATTTCGCTGACCAGGCCGGCCTGCTGGGCGCGATGGGCAGTGATGGGCTCCCCCGTCAGCACCATCTGCATGGCCAACGGCTTACCGACGGCGCGCAACAGGCGCTGGGTGCCGCCAGCACCGGGGATGATGCCCAGGTTGATTTCCGGCTGGCCGAAACGGGCGTCGGTACTGGCGATGAGGATGTCGGCGCACATTGCCAGTTCGCAGCCGCCACCCAGGGCATAGCCGTTGACTGCGGCAATCAGCGGCTTGGCGAATGCAGCGATGCTTTGCCAATGCGCTACGCGGGGGTCATTAAGGATGCCGACCAGGTCGCGATCGGCCATCTCGCCAATGTCGGCGCCTGCGGCGAAAGCCCTGGCACTGCCCGTAATCACTACAGTTCGGACACGCTCGTCGTCCCCGGCAGCCTGCAACGCAGCAGCCAGTTGTGCCAGTAACTCGGTGCTCAGGGCGTTCAAGGCCTCGGGCCGTTGCAGGGTAATGAGCTGAACGCCGTGTTCGGGCGCCTGCACATCGATATATCGCGGCATCTCGGGTTCCTCTGGCTGCACGCACGGCACATCGCGGGGCCGGCATTTCTTGGAATTGTTTGCAGGGGCGTAATGCGGGATCACGACCAGGTGAGGCCAGTATATGCTCTATATGATACATATATGCAACATCAAAAATACGTTTCCGTATCTTATTGCGTGTTCTCCAGCGATCACCGCTCCACCGCAATATCTGCAGATGAATCGTTTGTCCTGTGTATTTACGGGTATTTTCAGCTGATTTTTGTCTGACAGCATTAGATCAACACAAGCGATACACGATTGACGATCAAACAGCTTCTGATACAAGATCGACTGACATTTCAAATCATTTCAGGAGTGATGCGATGCCTTGCTATCGACTGGACGGCCTGACGCCCGTGGTTCACCCGACAGCCTACGTACACCCCAGCGCAGTCCTGATCGGCGACGTCATCGTCGGCCCCCGCTGCTACATTGGCCCACTGGCATCGCTCAGGGGCGATTTCGGCCGCATCGTGCTGGAGGAGGGCGCCAACTTGCAGGACACCTGCGTGATGCATGGTTTCCCGGGGGGCGATACCGTAGTGGAGCGTAACGGGCACGTCGGCCATGGCGCGGTGCTGCACGGCTGTCGCGTGGGCGAAGATTCATTGATCGGCATGAACGCCGTGGTGATGGATGGCGCCCATGTCGCACCACGCTGCATCGTCGCGGCCACCGCCTTCGTCAAAGCTGGCTTCGAATGCGCGGCGCAGAGCCTGGTGATGGGGTCACCAGCCCAGGTCAAACGCCCACTGAGCGAGCAGGAACTGGCCTGGAAACAGCGCGGGACGGCGGAGTACCAGCACCTGGCGCGGCGCTGCATGAACAGCATGGTCGAATGCCCGCCGCTGGCCGAGGCAGAGCCGGGGCGCCCGCGCATGGAAGACACTGGGGTCAGGCCCAAGGGCCAGGCGAGCGCATGAGCCTGGCAGTGACACGCAATGGCCAGGCGGCCCGCCGCACAGGTATAGTCGGTGCTTTATCCGCGCACAGTTCGCCCATGAGCAATCTCGCCCCACTGAACCACTTGATAACCCGCTTTCAGGAGCAGACGCCAATCCGCGCCAGTTCCCTGATCATCACGTTGTACGGCGATGCCATCGAGCCGCACGGCGGTACAGTCTGGCTCGGTAGCCTGATCAACCTGCTGGAGCCGATCGGCATCAATGAACGGTTGATCCGCACGTCGATCTTTCGCCTGACCAAAGAAGGTTGGCTCACTGCAGAAAAGGTGGGGCGACGCAGTTATTACAGCCTGACCGGCACTGGCCGTCGGCGTTTCGAAAAAGCCTTCAAGCGCGTCTACAGCCCGAGCCAGCCGGCCTGGGACGGGGCCTGGACGCTGGTGTTGCTGTCGCAACTCGAGACGGGTAAACGCAAGGCGGTGCGTGAAGAACTGGAGTGGCAGGGGTTTGGCGTCATGGCACCGAACCTGCTGGGCTGCCCACGGGCAGATCGTGCCGACCTGGCGGCCACGTTGCGTGATCTTGAAGCCAGCGACGACAGCATCGTCTTCGAAACCCACACCCAAGAGGTACTCGCGTCCAAGGCCATGCGCGCCCAGGTGCGGGAAAGCTGGCGTATCGACGAACTGGGGCAGCAATACAGCGAGTTCATCCAGCTGTTCAGGCCGCTGTGGCAAGGTTTGAAAGAGCAGCCGTTGCTCGATGCTCAAGATTGCTTCCTGGCACGCACGCTGCTGATTCACGAGTACCGCCGCCTGCTGCTGCGCGACCCGCAACTACCCGACGAGCTACTGCCAGGGGACTGGGAGGGAAGGGCCGCGCGACAGTTGTGCCGCAACCTCTATCGACTGGTGTTTGCCAAGGCCGAAGAATGGTTGAATGCAGCGCTGGAGACAGCAGATGGCCCATTGCCGGACGTGAGCGAGGGTTTCTACAAGCGTTTTGGCGGGTTGGTTTGAAAGGAATGCTCGCGTCACAGCGTCGTGGCCAACATCTACGGCGTCCGAGCAGGGTGCCTTCAGGGGCCCTTGACCTCACATTCACCGCCGCCCTGTTCCAGTGCCATGAGTGCAGGCATATCGAGAATTTCTACCAACCTGCCATGCAGGTCGACGAGACCCAGCGCCCGCAGGTGGGCGATGGATCGGCATACGGTTTCCAGGCGTAATCCCAGGTACGACGCCATGTCTTCTCGGGACATCCGCAGCATGAAGCCATGGGCAGAATAACCACGGCTGACGAAGCGCCTGGAGAGCCCTACCAGGAAGCTGGCCAGCCGCTGTTCTGCGGTGAGGTTGCACAGCATCAGCACACGCCCGTGCTCACGCACGATCTCCCGGCTCATCAAGCGATTGAGGCTTTGCTGCAGGACCGGAAAGTCACGCGCCAGGGTTTGCAAGCGGCGATAGGGGACGGGACAGACTTCGCTGTCTTCCAGAGCAATGGCGTCGCAGACATGGTGCTCTGTGGCAATGGCATCGAGGCCCAGTACATCGCCCGGCATCCAGAAGTTGATCACCACGCCTTGCCCCTCGGCGGTGTTCAGGCTGGTCTTGAAACTGCCGCAGCGGACGGCATAGAGCATGGTCAGCGGATCGTTGGCATTGAACAGCGCGGCGCCCTTGCGAATGCGAAGGCGTGGGCCTATCAACGCGCCCAGGCAGCTGTCGTCGTCAACCGGCAGGCCGGTGGGGAGGCACAGGCCGCTGACCCGGCAATCCCGGCAGTGGTTCGCCAGCGGTTTGAGGTGAATAGGGTTTGCCTTGGACGACTCGTTGGGCGAGTCGAGCCGTGTGACCTTCAGTTGGCCTGGCATCTTCAGGCCTCCTCAGCACTTCGGAGGCCGCTTTGAGCCTTCAAGCCAATGCGCGCACTGTGCGCATCGGCAATCCCAGCGTGGCGCGACCAATCGGCCAGCATGTCAAACGAGTGGGGCGCATTGAGGCGGGTTGTCAACCGTTCGACAAAATGCTCGGCTTCAGCTGCCGTACTGAAACTCACCCGCCAGTGATCCATGCGAACCCAACAGCGTCCCTGCACAGTGTTCTTCTCGACGTAAACGTTCATCAGAGCCTCCAAAGCATGTATCGGTAGACAATGCAGAATGAAGGCGTCCCTGCCGGCAGCGGAGGTGAAGCTCAGGGCGTTATCACCATGGCACGCCTGCGGCGCCTGAAGTGAATGTTGGTATGGGTACAGGGTGCGCCTGCGAAGTGTCGAGACATTGATCCGCGTCAAGTTGTTGCGCCATGGGCAATGCCGTTTGTCAGAAGGTGCCTCCAGTTGATAAACATCAAATTCGCAAGACCTGGGTGGCAGATGCTTGAGCTACGTATCGCAACCTCAGAGGTGTGCCATGGAAACTCCGCAAAGACTGCTGCTGATCGCCTCCCCCCTGATGCGCCGAACCCCGGTCTATGACCGGGCTGCTGCGTTGGCCAAGGCCAAGGGGATGGCGCTGCACATCGTGGCTTTCGACTACGTGGAAGGGCTTGCCACGGCGGGCCTGGTGAATGACCAGGCGCTGGCAGTCATGCGCGAGGGTTACGTGCAGCAGCACCGTGAATGGCTGGAAACCCAGGCGACATCGATGCGGCGCAGTGGTGTCATCGTCACAACCGAGGTGGTGTGGGTACAGCAACCCTTGAACGAGATCCTGGTGCACTTGCGTGAGCAGCCGTTCGCCATGCTGATCAAGGCGTTCGAGCATGAGCCCTGGTGGATGCGCGCAATGTTCACCTCGCTGGATATCCAGTTGCTGCGTGAAACGCGAACCCCCTTGCACTTGGTACACAAGGCCAGCCATGCGTTGCCACGCAGGATTCTTGCGGCGGTGGACCTGTCCAGGCCTGAGGATCAGTTCGAAGGTTTCAACGACCAGATCATCAGCGAAGCGCTGAAACTGACATTGCAGTGTAATGCACAGATCGAGTTGCTGTATGCCTACGACTTGGGTTCCATGTACCAGGATGCAGGCGGCAGCCGGGAACATTCGTTCCTGTTCGATTCGAACCACGCCCGGACCTTGCATGACGCTCAGAGTGCTGCCTTCCAGGAGCTTGCCGAACGCAACGGGATCGCCGTCGAACACCGCCACATGCGCATAGGCGACCCGGCAAAGGCCTTGGCGATATTCATGGATAACAATGATATCGACGTGCTGGTCATGGGCAGTTATCACCACCATGGCATCGGCTGGTTCATCGGCAGTACTGCCGAGCGGGTTTTGCATCGGTTGTCCAGCAGCGTGCTGGTGATTTCTCCAGAGCGCTCCCAAGGCTGAAGCACAAGGCCCGCAAGGGCCTTGTCTTTTCAAGGCTGCAGGTCAAGTTCGTGCAGGATCTCGCTCACATCCCCGCCAGGGTAGCGTGAGGTGAAGCCTAGTGCCTTGACCAGCCGGTGCATGCCATAGTTGCTGGCCAGATCCCGGGAAACCATGCACTGAAAGCCATTGCGTCGTGCGGCTGCAATCAGGTGCTGCATCAGGCGCTTGCCCAACCCTTTGCGCTGCCAGTCTTCGCTGACCGCCACTGCGCATTCGCAACATTGGCTGCCAGGTAGGCCTGCATAACGGCTGACGCCGATCTGTTGCAGTTTACCGTCCACATGAGCCAAGGCGACGTAGGCCATGCGCTGCTGATAGTCCACGGGCATGCATTGCGTGTCCAAGCTGGGCAAGCCGCCGCTGAGTCCGGCAATGAAACGAAAACGCCGTGATTCATAAGTGATTGTGCTCAGAAAACGCTTGTCCCGTTCGTGGTCCTCCTCGCGTAAGGGGCGGATCAGCACCGCCGAACCGTCCTCGAGGTTTTCGACCCAGTGTTCGCAGGTCTGTGGCTGTGCTGTTTGCTGCCCGTTCATGACGCCTCCCGTTACCCGATCATTGCCTGGTGCAGCCGTTTTAACGTGACGGGCCGGTTAGGTTCTGACAATCATCAAGTTCAGGCTGGGTAGCAGTTTTCTGATCTGCATCAAGCAACATCGATCCTGCGCGCGGAACATCGTCAGCATCACATCCACTGACGCAAGCGCGGAGGTTCACCATGGGGCAATATCGACAATTGCTGGTGCTGCTGAGCGAGGTCGATCCGCATTCCGCCGCTTTGCGCCGAGCCCTTGCCTTGGCGCAAGTCAGCGGCGCCAGCGTGCATGTGCTGGGCCTGTTCGAGCCGAGCGAGGAGCACCTTCTGCGCGAAGAGCGGCTGAACGAGGCCGATATCAAGCGCCAGTACCAGCATTATCGCGTTCAGTTGACGGGATTGGTCGAACGGCATCGGGGCAGCGGTACGACGCTGACGGTCGACAGCCTGAATGCGGAGGATATCCGCAGCCAGGCGATCGATTACATCAGTGAACTGCAGCCGGATATGGTCATCAAGGACAGCGAAGCCGCGTCGGCCCTGATGCGCATGTTCGGCACCCCACTGGATTGTGCGCTGATGCGAGGTTTCAAAGGCGTCAGCCATTTCGTGCCGGCGGCGGCCGTTTCATTGCCGCGGCGTGTGCTGGTCGCCGTGGATACTGCGTTCAGCGAGACGCCTGCCGTCCAGGCGTGCTTCAATCATGGACTGATTCGTGCTGGCCAGGCGCTGGCGTTGCAGTGTGACGCGCCCCTGCATCTGCTGTCGGCCTACAACCTGGCAGGGGTATTCGCCTCGGACATGAATGTCACCCAGGCGTGGATCGACGAGATGCGTGAGGCACTGCAGGAGCCTTTCGAGGCGCTGGCCGATGCCGAAGGCGTCGCGCCGGACCGCCGACATTTCATGGAAGGAGGCCCGGTACAGGTGATCCGGGAACAGGTCGCGGCCCTGGACATCGACGCGGTGGTGATGGGCGTGGTGCAGCCCAAAGGCCTGGACAAACTATTGGGAGACACCACCGAGCGTATCGTCAGCCGCCCACCGTGCAGCGTGCTCGCCGTTCATCCCCAAATAGCCGAAAGTTGGGAGCCTTGGCCATGCAACTGACATTTCTTGGCGGCACTGGCACCGTGACCGGCAGCAAGTTCTTGTTGACCCGTGACAGCACGCGGGTATTGGTCGACTGCGGACTCTTCCAGGGTTTCAAGCAACTGCGCCTGCGCAACTGGCAGCCACTGCCCCCGGCGCTGCGGGCGCTCGATGCGGTGGTGCTGACCCATGCCCACCTTGACCACAGTGGTTATCTACCGGTGCTGGTTCGGGAAGGCTACCGCGGGCCGATCTACGCCACGCCGGCGACTTGCGCCCTGGCGGAAATCCTCTTGCTCGACAGTGCGCGGCTGCAGGAAGAGCAGGCCGACCATGCCAATCGCCACGGTTACTCCAAGCATGCACCGGCGCAACCGCTCTATACCGAGCAGGATGCCAAAAGGGTCCTGGCACTGTTTCATCCCGTAGAGTTGCACCAGGTGACCCTGATTGCCGAGGGCATGGAGCTGCTATTGCGTACCGCCGGACATATTCTGGGGGCAGCCACGGTCCAGATCAGCGCCGAAGGGCAGACCGTGCTGTTTTCGGGTGACCTCGGCCGCCCTCAGGATCCGATCATGCGTGCGCCTGAACTGGTCAGGACGACGGACGTGCTGTTGATCGAGTCTACCTATGGGGATCGCCAGCATCCGGCCGAATCGACCGAACAGTACCTGGCCAAGGTCATCAACGAAACGCTCCTGCGCCACGGCATTACCCTCGTGCCCTCGTTCGCTGTCGGCCGTGCCCAACTGCTCATGTACTACCTGTACACGCTCAAGCGCGACCGGCTGATCCCTGATATCCCGGTCTACCTGAACAGCCCGATGGCCACCGATGCCACTGGCCTGTACCAGCAGTACCGCAGTGAACACCGGCTGACAGCAGCCGAGTGCGCCGCCATGTGCAGGGGCACGCACATCGTCCGCACGGTCGACGAGTCCAGGCACCTGGACCAGCTGCGCGAGCCCGCAGTGATCATCGCCGCCAGTGGTATGGCGACCGGTGGACGGGTGCTTCACCACCTCAAGGCGCTGGCCCCCAACCCACGCAACAGCATTCTGTTCTCGGGCTTTCAAGCCGGAGGGACGCGGGGTGCCGATATCGTCGCGGGCGCCCACAGCGTGCGGTTGCACGGCGAGGACGTGCCCATCCGTGCACAGGTGCATGCGATGGAGAATCTTTCTGCGCACGCCGATGCTGATGAAATCATGGAATGGTTACGCGGGTTCACCCGGCCACCGCGTCAGACCTATGTCATTCATGGCGAGCCACACGCAGCCGACACCTTGCGGCGGCGGATCAGCCTCGAACTCGGCTGGCAGGTGTGCGTGCCTGAGTATCAGGAAACGGTTGCCATCGACCCTGTGCGCTAGGGGCTGTTTCCAACGCAGCATCAACGAGTATCAAGGCTTTTCATACAGAGCCTGGGGTGGCGCGGGAGGTATTCATGAACACACAAGCAAGGGCAAGACTCAGAGCCTGGATGCATCGCCCCAAGGGCAGCCTGGGTTGGATCGTGGCGATTCTGGTCTTGCTACTCGCCGCATCGGCCTACCACGGGCTGAGCCCGACCTGGCGCCTGCCCCTGCACGGTCCGGCCGTGATACTGGCCTTGCTGGCCCTGAGTGTGGCGCTAGGCTGGGCGGTGCAGCGAGGCGTGAAGCGCACTGTCGGCAGGGCCATTTTCAACGGCCAGGAGACAGGCTGGCAGGCCAGGTTGGCGTTTCTTCGCTCAGTGGCCCGGGAATCGAACATCCTGCTGATGGTGCTGTTGTGCCTGGGGCTACTCGGCACAGGCGCCTTGTGGTTGGCAGGACGCTCGGTGACGCAGATCGTGGCGAACTGCGAGGCCAACCTGCAGGCTCAAGTGGACGTACCCGAAGATGAAAAACTCACCGCACTGGTCGGCAAACCGGTGTGCACGTGCCTGGCGCAGACCTTCATGGAGCGCAACGGGGTGCTGCGCATGGCTTTGCTCGAAACGCCCATGCAGGAGGTGAGCGGCTTGAAGGTACTCACACCCGATGATGAGCAGCGCTGCCTCAAACAGTTCGACCTGCTGCCCGAGGAGCCTCAGGCAACCATGCCTTGAATAAGATGCTGGCCGCCGCGTCAGGACCGGTCATGGCGCGGCGGCTTCGGTTCAGCTCAGTACAAGCCGATGGATTACCTGGCTCGGATCATCAGGGTCGGTGGTCGTGGTAAATCCTGCTGCCTTGGCCATGTCACGCATTGCCTGGTTGGCGGCGAAATCGATCGAATACATCTGCCGAAAACCTTTTGCCCGCGCATGATCAGTCAGGTGCTTGAGCAGCAAACGGCCGAGACCATGGTGTTGCCAGCTGTCGAGAACCGTGACCGCGCATTCGCATTCATCCTTGGCATCACAAGCGGCGTAACGGGAAATGCCCACTTCTTGCAGTTCGCCGTCGACATGCGCGAGGGCGACGAAGGCGGCTTGTCGGTCCTGATCGACCGCCATCAACTGGTCGAGCATGGCTTCACCGGGCTCCCTGATCTGACACAGGAAGCGAAAGTGCCGTGATTCAGGTGACAACCGTTCGATGAAGGCCCTTTCGCGCTGCCTGTCCTTGGCTTGCAACGGCCTGATCAGTACATGGGTGCCATTGTCCAGAGCATCGATCCAATGCTCGCCGGATGGCACCGGAAACGCGGTGGGGGCAGGTTGAGGGGAGGGGTTGACTGGAGCCATGGCGGTATCCTCACACGTCTGGAATGAACAGTGGAGATACAGTGTCGTCGCATGGCCTTGCACCGACTTGATAGTTGTCAATTGCACGGCTACCAGCCCATTAGGCGGCAGTCTCACCGGCCGTTGATCAGGAGCAAAAGGGGCAGGCAAAGGTTGCCGCATGCAGGTTGATAAAGGTCAAGCGTGGGGTTAGCTGCAGGCTCAAGATCAAGGCGTCTCCCAGCGAGGCATAACTCATTCGAGGAGGTCGCCATGTCCGAAGCAGCCAAGAAAGTACCTGATACTCCCACTGCCGCCCAGCCTGCCAAGGCTTCGCCGCCCAGCGCCGAAACATCGGATCAGTGGCGGCCATTCCAGCAGTTACGGCGCCAGATCGACAGCCTGTTCGAGGATTTCGGGCGCCGGCCTTTACGCACACCGTTCAGCCACACGCCGTTTGACGTAGAGCCGTTCTGGCGTCGCGACCTTTTCAGCCATGGCATGCCGGCGATGGATATCAGCGAACTGGCCGATGAATTTCGCATCAGTGCCGAATTGCCAGGCGTGGACGACAAGGACATCGAAATCAAGCTGGTCAATGGGAATGTGGTGATTCGCGGAGAGAAGCAGGAAGAACGCGACGAAAAGCGCAAGGAGTATCACCTGTCAGAACGGCACTACGGCAGCTTCGAGCGGGTTTTCCAATTGCCCCGCGAAGTCGATGCTGAAAAAATCAATGCAGAGTTCGCCAACGGTGTACTGCGGGTACATCTGCCAAAGCGTGCCGAAGCCATTCACCCGGAAAAAGTGATTCCGATCAAGAGTAGCGAGTGAACGACGTTCGGGAACGCTTCAGGAGCAAGGACGCTCCGGCTTCTATTTGGCTTTCCAGTACTTCTGCATTTCCAGGAAGAGAAACGAAGCGGTCCAGGTGATCAGCACCAGGCCAGTCAATGCCTGCAGGCCAGTAAGGTATTTGAGGTGCCCGTCAGGGGTGATGTCGCCGAAACCAATGGTGGTATAGGTGGTGAAGGAAAAGTACACGCAGTCCAGGAAACTCCCGTCGAAATTGCCGCTGAGCGTGCCCCAGCCGTCGGCATGGGCCATCAGGTAATACACCAGGGCAAAGCACCAGACCTCAAGCGCATGGGCCAGCAGTGCGCCGAACACGCCCGCTACGATGCGAAACCGGCTCCAGAGCTTGAGGCGGGGTAGCCAGTCATTCAGGCGCAGCAGGCATTCGTAGTGAATGATCACCACCAGTATCACGACCAGCATGTTGATCAGCGTGACAGTGAGCATCGCGAAGGTACTCTTGCCCTGTGTGGCGGTTCATTTCAAGTTGTCGACCAACGCATGGATGGTAGCTCATTGGCCTGCGGCAGTAACGGCGGGAACGCTTCGAGCCAGATCGCGCGCATCAATCCTTGGCAAACTTGAGCCACGATGCGCGCCTGGAGTCGGTAGAGGACAGTGATGGCCGCCCCGATGACGGCGCATCGGTTCAGCCGTAAAGTGGCGCTATGGCGCCTGGGGGCCTTGATATTTATCAAGAACGAACCAGCGCCGGCTTCGATAATGACAATCGCATACACCCCAAACGCCGCGCTGGGAGGTGCCCATGACGCCGTATCGCCGGATCCTGCTCATCATGACCGAGGCCCAAGCCAATACAGCGCTGTCCTGGGCCATGGCATTGTCTGCGGCGTCGGGTGCAAGTTTACAAGTACTGGGCATCCATGAGTCGGGTGAACTGCGCCTGCGTCATGAATTGCAGGAGGACCCGGTACCTTCGGTCTCATTCGTGCACTTCAGCACCGAACTCAAAGCGCTGCTCGATGAGCAGCAGTTCGTGGGGGCTCGGCCAGGTTTCGAGGCCGTAGAAGCCTCCAATCCGCGTGATCAACTGCCAGCCTGCATTGCCCGCTACGCACCTGACCTGGTGATCAAGGACTGCCCGGGCCACTCCCTGCTCGAGCAGATCGCCCGGACCTCGCTAGACCAAGCGTTGCTGCATGGGTGCGAGACGCCGTTGTTGTTCGTGCCGGCGAATGCCCCAGCCACCCCCCGCAACATTCTGGTCGCAGTGGATGTCGCCAACCCGTCGCCACACAAGGATGCCCTCAACCATGCCCTGATCGCGGCAGGTCAGCAACTGGCTGCTCAATGCAAGGGCCAGTTGCACCTGCTCTCGGCTTACGACCTGCCCATCGCCATGCTGGCCAACCGTGACCTTGCCGGCCCCTGGGCGAACCAGTTACGTGAGTCACTGCAGTTGCCTTTCGATGCGTTGGCCGATGCACATGGCGTTGCCCACACGCACCGGTATTTCAGCGAAGGCGCGCCCCTGCGGGTGATCAAGACCTACATCGCCACGCTGAAGATCGATGCAGTGGTTGTCGGCGTCGTGCAGGCCAGGCATTGGGCCAAGGTGATCGGCGATACCACCGAGCGGCTTCTCAGCCATGCGCCGTGCAGCATCCTGACGATCAGGTCTGCGCCGGTCAGCTGACTTTATTGTTTCGCTTCTATCGTTTCTGCAGCAGGCTTGGACGCGGGCACCGCATGCTGGGAAGTGTCATGAGGTCGCTCTCTAGCGTTAAGATGGAATCTGTTTTTGTCTCTAATACGACAATGGAGCGCTGAGATGTTTGTTGATATGGCTGCCTTCACGCCGTGGTCGGCGTTGGCAGGCGGGGCACTGATCGGTTTGGCCGCTGGGCTGTTCGCCGTTGCGAACGGGCGCATCGCGGGCATCAGCGGTTTGCTCGGTTCTCTGCTGCAAAGTGGCGGGGAAGGGCGGGGCGAAAAAGTGTGCTTCTTGTTGGGACTCATTGCCGCGCCACTTTTATGGCAACTGTTCTCGGCAATGCCTCCGGTTCATTTCGGTATGGCGCCTTGGCTGCTTATGGTCGCGGGAGTTCTGGTAGGCCTCGGTACTCGCTATGGCGGTGGCTGCACCAGTGGCCATGGCGTTTGTGGCCTGTCACGCCTGTCGCCCCGTTCGGCAGTGGCGACACTGTGCTTCATGGCCGCCGGCTTTGCCACGGTCTTCGTGGTCAGGCATCTTTTTTCAGGAGCGTGAAATGAAGCGGATCAGTGGCTTCATTGCAGGGTTGCTATTCGGCATGGGGATATTGCTATCCGGCATGGCAAACCCCGCCAAGGTGTTAGGGTTTCTCGACATTGCCGGGCAGTGGGACCCGTCGCTGGCACTGGTCATGGTGGGTGCGATAGGTGCCGCACTGTTGCCTATGACCTGGGCGCGGCGTCACACCACGGCTGCGCTGGGAGGTAAGATACAGCTGCCTGCCAGGCGTGACATCGACCGTCGACT
Organism: Pseudomonas sp. zjy_15; assembly: GCF_043101865.1. Lineage (NCBI taxonomy): Bacteria > Pseudomonadati > Pseudomonadota > Gammaproteobacteria > Pseudomonadales > Pseudomonadaceae > Pseudomonas > Pseudomonas sp. zjy_15. The sequence continues at coordinate 72,570 of NZ_JBICII010000034.1, read as the reverse complement.
TGTCGGTGGGAGCCTGGTCTTTGGCATAGGCTGGGGGTTGGCCGGCGTTTGTCCGGGGCCGGCGTTGGTGTTGCTCGCCGGGGGGTACTGGCAAGCCTGGCTGTTCGTGATCGCGATGCTCGTCGGTATGGGATTGTTCAATGTTGCGGAAAACTTTCGCAGTCGTCAGGGCAGGGTTTGACGATACACAACGAAGTTTTGATCGAACTGATCACCCGGCACTTACTGAGTGTAACTCTACTAAATGAATATTTAGCATAGTTATAATTGAACACCATCATTTAAAGGGCAGGGTACTTTATCTTTTCCAAGGTTTGAAGCCTCTTACGTATGCCTCATTTCAGGAGAAATCACAGAGTGCCGCCCCCTCAGAGAGCCCGTAATGCTCGTACGACGCTGCGACACAGTGCAGAAAGGCGTGATCTGGTCATCTTGATGTGTAGCCCTGGGGAGCTTCGTACCAGTGCTCGATATTTGGAAAATGCGTGGGCTGAGTACGATTTACGTCGTACAGCAACGAGCTCGTGATGCTTTGCATATCACCAGATAATGAAGGGTATTGGCGTGAGGATAAGGCTATGAATGATGCTCCTTGCAATGAGGCACTGAGCCAGAAAATAGCTCTAGCAAGGGATCTTCGCCGCCAGCATTCAAGGAACCTGAGCGCGGCCAAGGCGGTGCTCGTTACGGCCTCATAAATGCTATCGGCATGTGTCGCTGATCTGCCATGACGGCGGCAGTTCTGTCAGCTATGGATGACAGACCGATAAATCTACAAGCACGGCGATCACACTGGGCCGCAGCATGACGTCATTGCGCCTCTAAACCAGATGCTTCGATTTCCTCCCAACACTGAAGGTTTGAACAGCGATATTTGGCCGCTCGATCAGCAAGTTCACTCGAGCAGAACGATAACCTGATTTCACAACGCCATAGCAGGATTTGATCTTGGGTATATTTCACCTGTCGCCGATCCGGCGTAGTCACTGGAAGTCAAATCCCGAAGACATCCCGAGCGTTCAGAGCTGAGTTTGTTGTAACGTAGCTCATCGTAGTCGCTGTCCGATTGCATGACGCTGTGATCGTTTATGATCAGGGTGACCATGCTGAGGTCGCTGTCCTGGCTTCAAATCTGTCCATCCACGGCCCAGATAGCCCTGCATGAAGTTGCCCATAATGCATATTATGTTAAATTATGGTCTTTGATGAATCCGCCTTGTTTATTTGTCTTCGGGAATGTCCCCTGTGACTGGAGTACGCTGAAGTGAATCTTTGTACAAAAAGGTCTCTCCCTAGCGTTTACGCCCTAAATACGCGATGTCTAGCGATCACTTCAGCTGTCCGCTGCTCCCGCCTTTTCAGAAGGCTAAGACTCATCTTAAGTTCCAAAACGCTCATTAGCCCCCCTCATTGCTTGTGATAAAGCTTATGATCATCTTCAAACGGCCCGATGTAGATCTCGGCAGCTCAAATTATAGCCTCACCAGCTTGGGGTCGCATCAATCTATGCGCTGAACGATCTTTACTTCCCGGTCTCATACCAAGCCTAACCTTTACTTCACCTACGAACTCTTAGTGCTAATGATTACTTCAACTGATCGTTTCATAGCGTCAGGCTGGCTGCCCCGTCTTTGAGGTAAGGCGCCTCAGACCCTCTAATAGCGCAGTAAAATCCACGATCTGAATTTGACTTACAGTTCCCTTGTATCTCTCAAGGGCCGTCAGTGGAGCTTTGTTTTTTGGCAGAGTTCCCGCGATCACCACATATCTGGTCTTGCCTCCGCTAAACGCCCGTGAAAACTCCAGGGTTTCATTCACAGCGGACTGGAGCTGCTCGGGCTGGAAACCCCTAGCCAAGGGCTGGTGACCTTCGCCGGACAGCCCGTCAATCAGCTGCGCGGCGAACAGGCACGGGCCTTCCAGCGTACCGTGCAGTTGGTGTTCCAGGACGCGCCGGGCGCATTCAACCCGCAGCGCAGCATCGGCTGAAGTATCGCCAAGCCCCTGCGTCACCTGAGCGCCTTTAATGAGACAGCCCGCCACGCACGGGTAGTGGAGCTGCTGAAGCAGATGGGGCTGGGCGCCGAGCATGCCGCAACAGCTCAGCGGTGGTCAGTTGCAACGTGCCAACATCGCCCGAGCACTGGCGATCTCGCCAAAGCTGGTGGTACTCGACGAAGCGCTTTCGAATCTGGATCGTGTGCTGCAACTGCAACTGCAACTGCAACTGCAACTGTTACAACGGCTCCAAGCGCTGCGTCGCGACAAGGGGACCGCCTTCGTGCTGATCAACCACGATCTGAGCCTGGTGCACTACTTCTGCCAGCGGGTTGTGGTGCTGGACGCAGGAAGCATTGTCGAGGACTGCACCGTGCGCGGCGATTTGTCGTTCGAGCATCCGGCCGGGAAGCAATTGCAAGCCGCTGTGCTGCCTGAACGCCCGACAAAGATCTGCGCTCGGGTCAGTACATCTCTCGCATGAACAATTGAGCGCACTAGCACTCATCACCAATGGGGCCAGGCTGTGTGCCCCCCGCTGCTTTTCGATGATCGCGCTGTATGTGAAATCTGGAAAGAGATGGCGGCTCAGCCAGACCCAGATTTTGCGTAGACGCGCGATTTCTAGGATGTTTTTGAACAGCCACATCGGTCCGGAGGTTTTCACACAGCCTGGGTCGATAGCTGCCATCGCTGCCCTTCACGATTGAATATCGTCATGCCGACCTCTTCGCTATATTAGGTCTGATAAGCACAGGTTATCCGAACCTAGTGCAGCGTTGAGCGAGATGAAATTGACAGAGCCGGTACAAATGCCCTCCTCCCAGCCGTTGGTGCTGGCGGATCTAGCCGACAGCACCCGCGCCGCGGCCGAGGCATTCATTGCGGCCGCCACCGCAGCCAACACCGTGCCCAGTTTCCAGACTGCCCTCACCTACTGGCCCGCGTGGCTGCAGTTGCGTTATCGTCGACTCCTCGGCGACGGCGCGCTACCGCCGAGGTTGCCGTGCAGTTTATTGTCGATCCCGTGTCAATTGCTGAGATGACTTCTTGATACTAGCCCCTGCCCTACCCGCCTTGCTCACGAGAGTAGATCGCCGACCTAGCTGAACACCAGCATGTGAGGTCATGGGGAACCTGATTTTCGATAGTGACAAGTTTAATAAGTCAAAAAAATAGGCTGTCACCCAGCTCGGCTGGTGCCCAGCCCGTGGCTTTTCACTTACCCTGAGATTTTTTTCACTTTGCCTAGACTCTCGCACCAAACTGCACCGCTCCCCGCTTCCAGCAGAATTCGAGAGAGAGGATGACGTGTCATCGGGAAACCACGTGTGCCCTGTTCCCCCAGTCTGGTATGGCATCCATTAGGCAGCCCCGTTCTAATGCCACAGGTCCGGTTCGTCTGGGCTTCTTCTTCGCTCTGGCGGGTCAGCAGAGCAATATGCCACTATAGTCCCTTGTTAAGCAGTTCATTTATCTCGCCTCGATAAGGATTCGAAAGTGATGCCTATGCCGGTATAGAGGCGTGATCCGAAGGTAGATCCGTGAAGTTCCGATTGACCATGCCCCGGGCAGGTCGCCCAGAAATCACACTGGTAACCTGGGTGTGATAGGCGCGATGGCTTTTCATTGCTTCCCGGTAGGCAGCGTTTGCGGATGTCTCAGGGCAGAGGATAAAGGCTGTGCCAAGCTGCGCACCGCAGGCGCCGAGCGCCATTGCAGCTTTGATCCCTGCCCCAGTGATCTACTGCGCCGCTGGCACCCATACCAGTCTGCACGCTCGAGCCAGGTAAGCAGGCCGACCTGCTGGTGCTCGACGGCCCCCCCATGGCGGCATATGTCGTTCATGGTGAGATCCACCATTTGCAGGGCCGGGGCTAATCAGCACGCACCTGACTGGAACACGCGCTGTCAATTGGGCAAACCATTGAAAATGGGTGCTAACGAAGCTTCCGCCGCAGACACGCAGGTCATGCTACACGGCATGTACGTGAACAGCAGTGGTGCCATCCTTTCGACTCACGAAACGGGGGAAGGCCTGGGCAAGTATCCGCCTCTTGCAGATTCCAAGCTTTCTCCTGCTGACAGCAAAGTTGTGGATAGCCACTTGTCACTCTTGGAGGGCTTGCGCCTGGAGGGCATTTAATGCGTCTGTTCGAGGGCATATGATTGAGAGCGAGCCTACATGCCAGCCACATCGCCGCCACAGCGCCACCACGCCGAGTACGGCCAGCAGAACGGGAGGTATTACTTGAAATGCACAATTGATATGCCCGATAGCGTTCTCACGAAACTCACCTACCTGGTCAGGCAAAATGCAAAGCCCTATATACATACCGAGGCTTTGACCGGTGACAGTGAGGCTCACTACTTTGCCGAGCAGGAGGAGCGCGAAGTCAAGATACAAAACGGACGTCCGTTAGCCGACAGCCTTTCACTGGACAAGCAGGGGTTTGAACTCCACCGGCGAGAGACGGTGGTAGACGATCTCTACGACGATACCTCGGTAGTAAAGGTCTACTATGACGAGATAAAGGCCTTGATCAAGCAATTGACGGGCGCGAGCCGGGTCGTGATCTTCGACCACACCAGGCGCAGTGACGCCGAACGGCGGGATTTTCGCGGCCCAGCCAGCCGTGTGCACAATGACTACACCGAACACTCGGGGCCTGAGCGTATCCGGGAAGTACTGGGCGCGGAACAAGCCGCCGCAATGGCAGCGATGTCAGTCGCTCAGATCAACGTCTGGCGCCCGATAAGCGGCCCTGTCAAGCGCTCGCCGTTGGCGGTGCTGGACGCCTCGACGCTCGACCCCAATGATCTGCTGGCTACCGACTTGGTCTATCCGGATCGCATCGGGGAAATTTATCACCTCGCCTACAATACTCACCAGCGCTGGTACTATTTTCCGGAGATGCGCCGTGACGAAGTCTTGCTGATCAAGGGTTATGACTCGCGTCACGACGGCCGTGCCCGCTTCACCCCCCATGCCGCCTTCCAGCTCCCCCATACGCCGCCGGGAGCCCCGCCACGCGAAAGTATCGAAGTTCGTACCCTGGCCTTCTTTCACTAGGTATTGGTCACCGGGTGTGGCGGCGGCCATATCGCCGTCTCGCGCCCGGCGCGGTGACCGGATAGAAAGCTCGGGGCGTAGCATTCGTGCCCCGTGCCGCCTCACGTAGACAGGATGAAGTCAGGCAGAACGAACTGACCGAGCTCCTCGAGTACCTCGCCAGCGGGGCGTTGCCCGTACTTCAAGTTGATGATCACATGGTTGACGCCGATCTCCTGTAAGTGTTGCAGCAGTGAGATCAGATGATATCGCCCTAATTGATAGCCGAGGTGGATCGGTCGAGGGGGTATCTGCGAGTTGTCCGTCAGGTCGATGTATAGCGACTGGGTGAAGGGTTTGAACAGCTCACCACATTCGGTACGCACTGCAGTGCGCCAGTTCTCGACAATCAGTTGCTGAGTCTTCGGCGCACGCGGATAACTGATCCAGCCATGACTGCAGCGGGCAATCCAATCCAGCGTCTGGCGGCTATGACCGGTGACGAAGAATGGAATTTCCGCTGTGGTCGGCTTGGGAATCAGATCGCAGCCCTCAAGCGTGCCGCCGGACCAGGTCAAAGGCACGAAACTGCTGCGCTGAACCTGGCGAAATACCTCTAGGTATTCGCGGAACATTCTGTCACGCTGCTCCGGATCTACACCGAATGCGGGAAACTCTACAGGTCGGTCCCCGGAAGCCACGCCTAATAACAGGCGGCCACCACTGAGTTGATCTACACTGGTGGCCGCCTTCGCGGTGTGAAGAGGGTTGCGGATTGGCAGGATGACCGAGGCGGTACCCAGCGCAATCGAATGCGTGTGTGCCGCCATGAAACCCAGGTAGACCCAAGGATCGAAGACCTGACCGGTATCACCGAAACTAGGGTCACGTAACGGTACATCGCGAAACCAAAGGGCAGCGAAACCTAGCTTTTCGGCTCTTTGGGCCAGGCTCACCTGGCCAGCCATACTCGGCATATCACCGCTAAAGGCTTCGAGGGGGAGGAAAAGGCCCAGGCTCAACCGACCTTGACGGTAAGTGCGCTGAAAGCCCGGTTGTCGCTGATAGGGAATGGAACTCGGAGTGAACATGCGCCCTCCTACTTACATCAGAACCTGGATGAGGGTGCTGAAAGAAACCTGGGTTTGTCCTATGACAACGGACACCTTCGCCACTTCGTTAGGTATCGCGTATGCGCACCGCGTCGGTTTCGACCCCCAACGCGCCCAGCGTCAGCACGGCTTGACGGTCGAGCTACAGTGCGGATTAAAGGTTTCCCGCCCTAGGTAGTCGGCATCGTGTATGAACCGCTCAATGTGTCAGAGCGGTCACCATCACCGTGATGGACCTTGAGACCAGAGGGCTCCACGGTGCGAATCAGTTGCGGATTTACATCGATATTCTAAAGTTTAGCTCCCTGTGCGAGCGGCGCCTGACAAGCAATCCGACCTGTACGGCCAACAGCTATGATGAGTTCAGGGCCTTGAAGACCGAGCTTCGGTAAAGAGCACAAAAGCACTTTCGCCACTCCAGGCCCTGCCTCGCGCCTTCCCTCGCTTGATCAGTCGAATTGCGTGCCTTTTTGTATCAGCTCGACCTTGTACCCGTTGGGATCTTCAATGAACGCGATTATTGTGCGTCCATGTTTCATGACACCTGCTGGTCGAGGAACACGATATCCCATGATAGCAGCACGGCTGCACACAGCTTCTGCATCCTCAACCTCGATAGCTACATGCCCGTAAGCATCGCCAATCTCATAGCTATCTTGTCCCCAATTTCGCGTCAGCTCCAGAACAGCAGTTTCTGCCTCCAGGCCATATCCGAGGAAAGCAAGGGTGAATTTGCCCTCCGGATAGTCTTTGCGTCTCAAGAGGCTCATGCCGAGCACTTTAGTGTAGAAGTGAATGGTTTTATCCAGATCCACCACACGTAGCATGGTATGTAGTATGCGCATCGATTCTCCGCTGCAGCTTCAGCCCTTCGCAAGGCCAACATTTCCTAGAAGGCTTTCCCCGACGACGACGAAAGTTCGTGCATCCAGGCCCTACCACCGCAAGCCCATGAGGCCAGGCTGTCGAGGTGATTGGATGCGTTTTCCCAGGCAATGTTAAGCTGACACACACATCACTAAAAGTGATCAGATGTGAGCTATGCCATCACAAAAGGAGAGCATCTTGAAGCTTTCACAGCTTGGTTTTTTTTGCGCTGTCGTAGAGCACGGTACGATAGCCGCAGCAGCTGCACAGCTGCATTGCGTGCCCTCGAACATCACAGCAAGACTGCGAGAACTAGAAACTCAGCTCGGCGTCGTCTTGTTCAACCGCGAAAATAACCGGTTACTTGTCACCCCCGAAGGTAGGCTGGTCTACCGCAAAGCCAAACAGCTCCTCGACCTGGCAGCTGAAACACGCTCGCTGTTTTCAACCGATTCCATGCATGGCGTGCTTCGCGTTGGGGCGCTTGACGTAGCGCTTGCCAATCATCTCCCTCCGCTTCTGGTACGGTACCGCCTTGAGGCGCCTGGGGTAGAACTGCACATCCGTCCGGAGCACTCGCTACTCCTGGAGCGGCTGTTGATGGATGGCGAGCTTGATTTGATCCTCACTGATGGCCCCATCGAGCATCCTTTGCTTGAAAGCCGCTTAGCGTTCCGTGAGCGCTTGTTGAGAGTTGTACCGAAGGCCTTTTCCTCGCCCACCCCGGAAGACCTGGCTGGGCTCGAACTGTATGTATTCGGTCGCACGTGTCACTACAGGCAACAGGTCGATAACTGGCTAGAACGCAGCGGCATCCAGCCTCGGGCGATACTGGAAATCGAATCGTATCCCAGTATTTTTGCCTGCATCGCACAGGAAATTGGCTTTGCTTGCGTGCCAGAGAGTTATATCGACCGTTTCGCGAGCCAGGCAGATACCTTTCAGGCCGATCATGTGCCGCGCCTGGATTCAAGCGATATCTATTTCGTCTGGCGAAAAAATCAGCAGTCGCCGTTGATCAAGAATTTCATCGAGGCCATTGATAATCACCAGGGCAAGGGCAATGTTTAATGTGCAATCCCCGCATCCCATGAAGATTTAATCTGTCTCGCCATCCAGGAAACTACACATCGCCCACGAAGCGGCAGAAAATAACCGCCCGCAGTTGTGTGCGTGCCTGCGATAGCGTGAGTGTGCGTATTGCCGTCAGGTTTTCATGCTCAATGAGCATCCCGTGCTTCAGGCTTCGGCGGATCAATGCGCTCGATATTTCCCAGGACCAACGCTCGCCCGGCAAATAGACCCCCGGATGTTTCCAGGGCAAAACGTTCAGCATCGCGGGTGCGCACCTCGTCGGTCACCGCGTCGGCTTCGTGCGCTGAGGCCCCCAGGGTCAGCACGGCCTGGTGGCCAAGCAGCAAGGCGGATTCAAAGGTTTCCCGCACGATGTAGTCGGCGTCGTGCTTGACCAGCTCCAACGCATGCTCGCGGTCAAAGGCGCGCACCAGCACCTTTACCTGCGGGCAATAGTGCCGCGTGCTTTCGACGATGCGTGTCGCGGCCTTCTTGTCATTCACGCACACAATGATGGTACGGGCGTGATGGGCCCCGGCAGCATGCAACAGGTCGTGCCGGGCACCATCACCGTAATAGACCTTGAAACCATAAGGCTCGACGGCGCGGATCACCTCCGGGTCCATATCGATGATCGAAAGCTTGGCGCCATGAGCGAGTGGTGCCTGGCAAGCGATCTGGCCGACACGACCAAACCCTATGATCAGGATATGGCCTTGGAGATTCTGTGCCGGCTCCACACCGTCCATGGAAACCGCCCGGTGCCGCGCGAAGCGCTTGTACAACAGAAGGTTGACCGGCGTAACGGCCATGGACAACACCACGATAGCCGTCATGTTGGCGTTGATTTCGGGACTGACGACCTTGAGTTTCAGCGCTTCGGCAAACAGCACGAACGCAAATTCACCACCCTGCGCCATCAGCACGGCGCGGTCCAGCGCATCACCATGCTGGCTTTTCGCGAGGCGCGCGACCCCATAGATACACAGCGCCTTGACCATCATCAGCGCCAGCACGCCAGAGGTGATCAGCAGCCAGTTCGCGGCCACCACGTGCAGATCCAGCGCCATGCCGACGCCGAGGAAAAACAGTCCCAGCAACAACCCGCGAAACGGTTCTATGTCAGCCTCAAGCTGGTGGCGGAAGGTGGACTCCGACAGCAGCACACCGGCAACGAACGCGCCCATCGCCATTGACAGGCCGCCGATTTCCATCAGCAGCGCTGCTCCCAGCACCACCAGCAGCGCGGCAGCAGTCATCACCTCGCGCGCCCTGGCTTGGGCCAATACCCGAAACAGAGGGTTGAGCAACCACAACCCGATGACCACCAGTGCGCTCAGGGACAGCGCTGCGGTCGCCATGCGCTGCCACAGGGGGGAGCTGGGTTCGGGCACCGATGCAGTAGGTGCCAGAAATGCCACCGCCGCCAGCAACGGCACTATCAACAGGTCTTCAAACAGCAGAATGGAGACGATGCGTTGGCCCCTCGGCTCGGTCAAGTCACCCCGCTCTGAGAGAATCTGCATGACAATCGCCGTGGATGTGAGCACAAAACCGGCCGCGCAGACGAATGACACCTGCCAAGGGAAACCAAAGGCCTTGCCGACGACGGTGAGCAGAACGGCACAGATCACCACCTGCAGGCTGCCCAGCCCAAAGATCTGCCCGCGCAGGTCCCATAGATGCGAGGGTTTGAGCTCCAGGCCAATCACGAAAAGAAACATCACCACACCCAACTCGCCCACATCAATGATGGTGTGGGGGTCATTGATCAGTTGCAGCCCGAAGGGTCCGATCAGCATCCCTGCCAACAGGTAGCCCATCACTGAGCCGAACCCAATGCGCTTGAGCAGCGGCACGGCCACCACGGCGGCGGTGAGCAAAGTGATAACACCCAACAAAAGTCCTGCGTTGCCTTCAGCGGACATAGTCTCGACCTTCAGTCCTTGGCAGGACCGGTTTTGGGAAAAAATCCGGATGAGTTATCGCTGGGCGTCTCAGCTCGACAGAGAAGTGCAATGTCCATTGCAGGGGGGCGGCTACCGTTCTTCCCGTTGATCAACCGAAGAACTGGCCGCCCGCGAGGCTTTCGCGGGCAGGTAGTTCAGGTGACGAGGGTTGTACCTTGTCTGCGCAAAGAACATGCAGTGGTAGTATCAACCCGAGCGAACCTCGATGCGCCGGCCACGCGCACGCTCTTCCTTGGGCAGTTCGACACGCAGCACACCGTTACTGCATATGGCTCTGGCCTTCTCGGCAATGACCGGAGCGGGAAGCTGGAAGGCGCGGCGGAAACTGCCGAAGGTGCACTGCCGGACGCGATAACGCCCATTGCCCTGCTCCTGCTCGATGCGTTTTTCACCGCGAATGATCAAGGCATCGCCCCGCACTTCCAGATTCAGGTCCTCCTTCACCATTCCGGGCACCTCGAGGCGAATGACGACCTGGTCGCCATCCTCGTAAAGATCGCCGGCCAGCAATCCCCAGTTCGAGGCAAGTGCCGGTGCTGAAGTAGCATCCTCCGAGACGTTCCTGCTCCGGTTGACTGGCGTGAAGCGCGTCAGGGCCTCGCTGGTGCGATCGCGAAGTTGACGCCAGCCCTCGCCCAGCGAATGCCAGGTTTCCTCCAGGCCATGTTTGAGTTCAGCTAGTTTGTCCATGGGTCGTCCTCCACACGCTCAAGGCCCTACTCGCTTTTCACGACGATCTTGCGCGGCTGGGCATGTGCATGTTTGGGAACGCGCACGTTCAGCACGCCGTCCCGTAGCTCAGCGTCGATCCTGGTCGTGTCCAGCTCGGAGCTCAAGGTGAAGGCTCGCCTGAATCGCGACAGCTGGACCTCAGCGTAGACGGCCTCCAACTGTTCGCTCAACTGCGGCATGATCTCCCCTTCCAGCACAAGCGTGTCACCGTCCACATTGACCACGAGATGGTCCTTGGGCACGCCCGGTAGGTCCGCAAACAGTTGGATTCCGTTTTCGTCTTCAAATACATCGACACGCGGCAGCAGTGTTTGGGTTTCAGTTTCGCCGCGCACGACCGCTTGCTTGTCGTTCATGGTGATTCCTCCTTCAAACCGTTGCTGTTACTGAATGGCTATGCGCTTGGGCTGCAGCGCTTCGCGCCGCGGTAGCGAAATGCGCAGAACACCGTCGCAACAGTGAGCTTCGACCTTGTCGGTATCGACCTGATCATTGAGGCTCACGGTACGCTTGAACCGCCCGGAAAAACGCTCGTTGGCGTACACCGAGCAATTGCCCTCCTGTGCGCTGCGCGCCGGCCGGCGCTCACCGGAAATCGACAGTAACCCTCGGTGAATCTGCAGATCGAGGTCGCTCGGGTCGACGCCGGGAACGAAAGCATAGACCTCCAGGCTGGACGGCGTGCTCGCGACATTGATGGCAGGAAAAGCACCACTGGCCAAGGCACGAATACTGCCTGGGCGCCCCAGACCCGTTCCCAGCACATGTTGCAGTTCGCGCTGCAGCCTCTCGAACTCGGCAATGGGATCGCTCGACAGATTAAGAAGGGACTCGTACATGACAATCCTCCTTCAAGCTGACTGAAATGATCTCGAACAGGAGGCACGAAGCACCGGGCTCCGGCCCCTGACGACGAAATTATGTGAGCGATTTCGAGGTTTTCAAGCCCCGGTTTGAACGGATATGGAATTACACATCCGCGCTCTTTTTCTCGTTCTATCTTTGCCTTAGCGCCATTCACACAGAGCCTAGGCAGCTCGATCATCGCGCTCACGCAACAGCCAATAGGTCAGCCCCAGGGCCAGGGTGGCGCCAGCGAGCGCCGCGACTTTGGCCGGGCTGACATCGGGATCAAGGATCACGATCTTGCGGGACAGCGCGATCAACCCGATCAACAGGACCGTCTTGACCTGAATGATGCTGTCACGGCGCAAGACAACGCGCACGATGGAATGCTTGAATTCCATCGCGATCAGCAGCGTCATGACCATACCGAACACATGCTGGAAGATCCGGTGATCCAGCGGATTGAACGCTTCGATGATGAGCAGGCTGAAGACTATCTGGATCAGCTGCACCAGCGACACCACGATAACCACCGCGATCACCAGCGAAAGAATGTGGGCGACGATCTGCTCGAAACGCTCGTAAAACGTCAACACCGCCCACTCGCGACGCAGTCGCATGCGTGTGGTCTCGGGCTCATTGCTGTCCTTCATGCCTCACCTCTTCAGCGGCAAGATCATTGCAACGAGAAACCGCAGCCTTCGGCCAGCGCTTCACGCATTTTCATTGTCGGACTCTTTGGCCGGCGCGAGTTGCCGCCGGTCGAACCCGACCCGCTCCGCCTTGTCGTCCCAGTGCGCATGGGCGTGATCACCCTTGCCAATGCCGCCGCCGAGCATTTCACGTGCCAGTGCTGTCTCCAGCTCGCTGCGGATCAGTCTCTTGAGCTCGCGGGCACCGAATTCTGGTTTGTAGCCCTCTTGCGCAAAGTGATCGACCAGCGTCTCGTCGAACGTCAGCGTCACGCCCTGGCTCGCGGCATTGCGGGCCACGCGCTGGAGTTGCAGGCCGACGATGTGGCGGATCTCCTGCTTGCCCAGGGCATGGAAGACGATGATCTCGTCGATACGGTTGAGGAACTCGGGGCGGAAGTGTCCGCGCAGCACGTCCATCACCTCGGCCTTGGTCTTCTCGTACTCCTCACCCGCCGCTCCGGGCGCCTTCAGCTGCCGCTGAATGATGTCGGAGCCCAGGTTGGACGTGGCGATGATGATGGTGTTGGTGAAGTCCACCACACGCCCCTTGCCGTCGGTAAGTCGCCCGTCGTCGAACACCTGCAGCAGGATGTTGTAGACGTCGGGGTGGGCCTTCTCGATCTCGTCGAGCAGCAGTACGCTATAGGGCTTGCGACGGACCTTTTCGGTAAGCTGGCCACCCTCGTCATAACCGACGTAGCCGGGGGGCGCGCCCACCAGCCGAGCCACGGAATGGCGCTCGCCATACTCCGACATGTCGATGCGCAACAGGGCCCCCTCGTCGCCGTAGATGGATTCCGCCAGCGCCTTGGCGAGCTCAGTCTTGCCGACGCCAGTGGAACCCAGGAACAGAAACGTGGCCACGGGCTTACTGCCTTCGCGCAGACCCGCGCGCGACAGCCGCACCGCATCCGCCACAGCGCGTACCGCCTCGTCCTGCCCCACCAGGCGCTCATGCAGCCGCTGCTCCAGGTGCAGCAGTTTCTCGCGCTCCTCCACCGTCAGCTCATTCACCGGGATACCGGTCAGCCGCGAGACGATCTGCGCAACGTGCTCCGCCTTGACTTCGGCGCTGCCCGAACCGCGCTCGCGCTCCCAGTCCGCGACGCGCTCCTTGAGTTCGGCCTCCTTGGCTTCGATGCGCTTGCTGATCTGCGCCGCATTGTCATATTGCTTGCGGGAAGCCGCGTAGTTCTGCTCCCGGCGCAACTGGTGCAGTTCGGATTCCATTTCCTGCACCGCAACCGGGCGGGCCGTCGCCGATAGCTTCACGCGGGCGGCAGCCTGATCGAGCAAGTCGATGGCCTTGTCCGGCAGGAAGCGCGCGGTGACGTAGCGGTCGGACAGTTCGGCGGCAGCAATGATCGCGTCTTCGGTGATGCTGACCTTGTGGTGCGCTTCAAAGGTATCGCGCAGGCCGCGCAGGATCATGATGGTCTGCGCCACCGTTGGCTCGGGCACCATGACCGGCTGGAAGCGCCGCTCCAGCGCAGCGTCCTGCTCGATGTACTTCTGGTACTCGTTGAGCGTGGTCGCGCCGATCAGGTTCAGCTCGCCGCGCGCCATCATCGGTTTGAAGACGTTGGCGACGTCCAGACCGCCTTCTCCACCGCCTTGGCCTGCACCCACAATGGTGTGCACCTCGTCGATGAAGAGAATCAGCTCGCCTTGGTGCTCGGAGATTTCCTTGAGCACCTTGTGCACCCGTTCCTCAAACTCGCCCCGGTACTTCGCCCCGGCCACCATGGAATTGATGTTCAGCTCTACCAGGCGCTTGTCACGCAGCGTCTCGGGCACCTCGCCGGCCACCATACGCTGTGCCAATCCCTCGACGATGGCCGTCTTGCCCACGCCAGGCTCGCCGATCAATACGGGGTTGTTCTTCTTGCGCCGTGCCAGCACCTCGATGGTGGTTTCGATTTCCTGCGCGCGTCCGATTACCGGGTCCAGCTTGCCCTCGCGCGCCATCTTGGTGAGATCGCGCGAATACTTGTCGAGCTCCGGCGTATTCGTCGGCGCCTCGGCGCGGCCATCCTCCGCGCCTTTGCCAACCACCTTGTTTACCCGCTGGCGCAGGGCCTGCGGCGTGAGGCCATAGCGGCGCAGCAAGTTGGCGGCCAGCCCTTCGCCCTCTTCTGCTAGCCCGATCAGGAGGTGCTCGGGCCCGACGTAAGCGTGGCCTAATTCATTCGAGGCGACGAAGGCGCGACTGAGCGCATCCTTCACACGAGGCGACACGCCGATTTCTCCTTCAAACGGTTTGTCGCCGCGCTTGGCTTCGGCCTCGATCTGGCGTTTGAGGTCCTCGACGTTGATCTTGAACTGGCTGAGGATGGTCTTCACCACGTCGCTGTCGGCGAGGGCCAGCAGCAGGTGTTCGGTATCGACTTCGGACCGACCGAACTCCGTGGCACGCTTGGCCGCTTCCTGCAACAGGGCCTCAGAGTGTTCGCTGATGCGGCTGGCCAGTCCGCTGCCGCGACGCCGCGGCGTGCCACCCCCTGCGGGGGCAGGTTCGCCAGACGACGCTTCGGCCACATCATCGGCACCCGCGGCAACGGATACTGAGTCTTCTCCGTTGCGGAAGAAATCGCTGCCCATGAAATCTTCAAACAAACCGCTGCGCGAGCCGAAAAGGGCCTCCAGTGGGGAAAGGGTGCGCTTTTGCTGGCGCACCAATTGGCGATAGTGATCATCACACAACAGCATTGTGCTGTGGCGACCATTGACCTTGGCTTCCACCCGTGTCGTGGCGGGTTGGCCACAGACTTGGCACTGTTTGCTGGCCATGCGGGCGCTCCTTGAATCATTGAGGCGACGAAGTGGAGCCTGCCGCAGCTCCTCGTCTGCTGGTGGCCTTCGTGACGACGGCTATGGAATCTCCGAGTCAGCTTCAATTCGGAATCGAACGGCTGTGATTCAATGCACGCGTTTCGCGCTCGTCGAGGATGATCGTCAGCAGCCCATTGTCGAATGGGCGCTTGACCAAAATCTGATCGGCATCGTCAGGCCGGTTCAAGCGTCACGGGCAAAAGCCGTTGTAGCGTTTGGCACGAGGGAAGGCGCACTTCTGCTGCTCTCGTAGCAGTCGGGCGTGATCGGGATGTTCTTTCCTTGAGACCGGGCAATTCGAAGGAAAGCCAGCATTGCATCCGTGATGTCCAGCGCCGGCTTCAGCATGCCTGGCAAGTAAGCGCGGGAGGGCGAGCGCCGCAAACAAATGCGGCCAGCCCAGGGGAACTTTTGCAATACTCGCTAGAGTCTGCGCCTGGTAGCCCGGAAGTCAAGAAGTATCTGCGGTTTGCTCAGAGAATCAGCGGGCCGCGGTCAGGCCGCTGCAAGCCGAATTAAGCCGCATGCGCCCCATCTGATACGTTCTTTTATCGGTCACCTGAGTCTTTTTCGTGGCAGGCCCACTGCTTTATAAGATGTCGCTATAGGGGTGCGATCGGACTGCGCCCAGGCACTCACTTCTGCAGACGCTCAGGGAACCGGAAGGCCTCGCAAGTACTCAGGAATCCCCATGAATACCTTCTGCACGAGCTATCCCAGCATTGCGCTTCCCGAGTCTCAGCGCGACATACTCGGTATGATCGCGACCAATCATCAACTGCACGACATCCTCACCGCCATCTGCTTGATGATCGACGCTCAGGATCCCGGGACGTTGTGTTCGATACTGCTCACCGATGCGCAAGGCAAGCATTTGCTCAAAGGTGCCGCGCCTGGCCTGCCGCCGGCATACAGCGAGGCGGTCCATGGCATGCCCATCGGCCCTCAGGAAGGCACGTGTGGCACAGCGGCATACCGGCGCGAGCTGGTGGTGACGGCAGACATAGCCAGGGATCCGAGCTGGGAGCGTTTTCGCAGTCTGGCGCTAGGCTACAATCTGCGCTCTTGCTGGTCGTTGCCATTACTCTCCCATCAGGGCTCCGTTCTCGGGACATTTGCGCTGTACCAAGACCAGGCGATTGCGCCAAGCGAGATGCAGATCCAAAGGTTGACCTGCGCGGCGCAACTGGCTGCCATTGCGATCCGGAATGAGCGTGACGGCCAACGCCTGGAGGAAAGTGAACAACGGTTTCGCTCATTGTTTACCTATAACCCCAACCCGGTTTTTGCCCTTGACATGGCGGGCAACATCCAGAGTGTGAACCCGGCTGGCCTGAAGCTTAAAGCTGGCGCGGCAACTGATCTTGTCGGTCATCATTTCTCTCACCTCGTGTTCGAAGAAGACCTGCCGCGAGTGAATCAGCATTTTTCCGCAGCCCGCGCCGGTGAACCGCAGCGATTCGAGGCGAGGGTGCGCGACGAGAGCGACGACAAGCAGTTGATCATGGATATCGCCAACCTGCCAATCATGGTAAATGGCGAGATCGTCGGGGTATTTGGCATCGCCCGGGATATCAGCGAGCAGAAGCATTACGAGCGCCAGCTGAGTATCAGTGCCAGCCATGACGGGCTGACCGGTTTGCTTAACCGCCTGTCTCTGGAAGACCGGCTTGTCCTGGAGTGTCGCAGCAGCCGTCAACGTAAGCGTCAACTGGCGGTCATGTACATCGACCTGGATGGATTCAAATCCATCAACGACTCCATCGGGCACTGCTTCGGCGATCAGGTGCTGATCGAGGTGGCACAGCGCATGACCCAGCAGGTCCGTCCGGCTGATGCCGTCGTGCGCATGGGCGGCGATGAGTTTGTCGTTCTGCTGACGGACCTGCTTCGTGACGAAGACGTTGTGCCGGTGGCCGAGCGACTGCTGGCAAGCATTGGCAAACCCTACTGTATCCAGGGCATTGACCTGCACGTGAGTGCAAGTATCGGTATTACGCCAAGCGATGGTCACATCGAACAGCCGATGCAGCTGATCCAGCAGGCTGACATGGCCATGTACAAAGCCAAGCAACAAGGCAGAAACAACTTTCAGTGGTACACCAGCGATCTTAACCATCGAGTCTGCGAGCACAGAAGCCTACGCAATGACCTACAGAAGGCTATCGAAACTCAATCGTTCAGTCTGCATTATCAACCGCAAATAGAAGCCTGCACGAGTCGGGTTGTCGGGATCGAAGCGTTGTTGCGTTGGACACATCCGATCAAAGGATTCATTTCTCCAGCGGTGTTTGTACCGGTGGCAGAGGACAGTGGACAAATTATCCCTCTGAGCCTTTGGGTGCTTGATACGGCGTGCGCGCAGTTGCGCAACCTATGTGATCAGGGCTTCGACGGACTCTCGATGGCCGTAAATATTTCGCCGATGCATTTCCAGCGCGGTCAGTTCGTTGAATGTATCCAGGCAGTGCTGAGCAAGCACGAGCTTGGCGCAGGGCAATTGGAGTTGGAGATAACTGAGTCGCTCCTGCTGCATAACGTTGAACTCGCGATTGAAACCTTGCACCGCCTTAAAGACTTGGGTGTACGCATTGCGCTGGATGATTTCGGCACGGGTTTTTCCAGCCTCAGTTATCTCAAGTGCTTGCCCATCGAAAAAATCAAGATTGATCGCTCCTTCATCCAGGATATCTCGACGAACCCAAACGATGCAGCAATCACTCAAGGCATTATTTCCATGGCCCATCACCTCAGCCTGTCAGTGGTCGCGGAAGGCGTGGAAACTGCGGCTCAGGTGGACTTCCTGAAACGTGGTCGATGCGATATTTTCCAGGGATATCACTTTGCTAGACCCATGTCGCATGAGGCGCTCAGGGTTTTCTTGGCCGATCAGAGAACCTATAGTTAACAGATTTACTTAAAAACCAAAAGACCGACTCCACTCATACACCGTTTTCAGCCTTCGGCGACGAACGTCGAGCAGATCTGGTCTACCGGGCGACCAACAGCAAAAACCTGCTGAATCTGCGGTCAAGGACGTACCAGCACCAAGCGGCCGTCCATTCCATGCTGTCATTAGTCCACGGCCACGTCTGTTATAACGGTCAATACAGAATCCAGCGTGCCATCGAGCCGATAGCAAAATTGCACATGAACGGATCTTAACGGGCAACTGGGCTGCTGTTCCGCCAACCATTCATTCAGCGCCTCGACCAGAATACGGGCTTCGACGACGGAGTCTTCCGAACCGTCAAAAACCAACATTGCCATGGTTATTTCCTCAGCCCGCCGGGTTGATATCTTCGTGCTGCTTTGTGAGCGATGCCCATCATTGGCAGCACCATGGGGCCTCGGCTTCCTGTATCGAACACCACCGATTGCACGATGATTCACACCGGGCTTATTGCCACTACACCGCCGCCCTCCGTAGCAACCAGTCTGCAACTTTAGGTGGCTTCATTCGCAACAGGGTCCGATATGATCAGTTGGGTACATTAGGCGGGCAGAGCCGTCTGCCGAACCCCAGAATCAGGAACGACTCGCCTTTGGAAGCTCAATCAATCAGCTCGGACATGGTGGTGTTGGCGCGCTGGATATTGACGTTCGGTATGCCGAGAGTTTCAGCCTGGATAGGCTGAGTTAACCATTTCTTAGCGCCAGAGCCTGATCGCTTGGGTCCATGCCTGTGGATCAGGCGCAGACGGCACAGGACAAATGTCAGAAGTCTTGCGCAGTCGGACGCAGAACAATCTCGTTGATGTCGACATCTGCAGGTTGCTCGATCGCATAAGCGATGGCCCGTGCAACCGAGTCAGCCGGGATGGCCTTCTTGTAAAATTCGCCAACGACCTCGGCGCTCGGCTGGTGCCCGCTGCCGAACTTCAGTTCGGAATCCACTGCGCCCGGTTCGATAGTCGTCGTGCGAATATTCGCGCCGACTTCATGACGCAGGCCATCGGAAATGGCGCGCACCGCGTACTTGGTGCCGCTGTAAACCGATCCACCGGGGCTGAATACTTTGATGCCGGCGACCGAAGAAATGTTGATGAAGTGACCGCTTGCCTGTTGTTCGAAAAACGGCAATGCGGCCGCGATGCCATACAATACGCCCTTGATGTTGATATCGATCATACGATCCCACTCGTCGGTGCGCAGTTGCGAAATCGGAGAGATCGCCATCAACCCTGCGTTGTTGATCATTACATCGATGCGACCGAATACCTCGACTGCCTTGGCAACCAGCGCAGACAAGTCCTCCTTGCGTGTCACATCGGTCGGATGGGCAATCGCCTTGCCGCCTGCAGTGGCGATCTCCGCGACAATCGCGTCCAGACGGTCCTGGCGCCTGGCGCCAAGCACCACAAGGGCGCCGAGCGCCGCCAGATGACGCGCCGTTGCTTCGCCTAGACCGCTACTCGCACCCGTGATGACGACCACCTTATCCTGGATGTTCTTACTCATATTCAGCGCTCCTGTTGAGACCTGTCGGGATGGAGACTGCAGTCTGCGCTGGTTTTATTCGTCAGAGAATGGAAGTGTTAGGATTTGAGAATTCCATTTTCTGGAACGGGAGTTGAGGGCTATGCCTAATCGCATGGAACTGATTCGGATATTCACAGTGGCCGCACAATCGACCACGTTCCGCGATGCAGCCACCCGCCTCGGCACCTCACCGCAGACGGTGACACGTGCCATCAAGGAACTGGAGAGTACGCTGGGTGAGCTGTTGTTCCACCGCAGCACACGGCAGGTTCATGTCACCGCTTTTGGTGCCAAACTCGCCTTGCAGGCCCAGGAAACCTTGGACCGGGTGGATCAGTTGTTTATCACCCACAGCAAACAGGAGGCTAAAGGCGTTGTCGGCATCACGGCCCCACACGCCATTGGCAAGCTGTATCTGGTCGAATTTCTGAAACCGCTGATACGGGAAAACCCGGGCCTGAGCATCGACCTGAGCCTGGATGACCAACTCACCGACGCGGTGGCCAACAAGATCGACATCGGTATTCGTGTCGGCGCGGTGCGTGATAGGCGCTATATCGCTAGAACAGTGGCCCATGTCAGCCTGAAAATCGTTGCGGCCCCGTCACTCCTCGCCACCGTGCACCGCCCTGGCAGCATCGAAGAACTGAAACGCTTGCCGCTGTCCATGCTGATTGATCGAAAAAACGGTCGCCCCTGGCCGTGGGTGCTTGCCGAGGGGCGAACGTTTCTGCCTACCTCCCCTGCCTTCAGCTGCGATGACCCGGAAACCGAGCGAGAGATCGTTATGGCCGGAATCGCCTTTGGGCAAATGCCCGATTACTTGGCAGAACCCTACCTGTCTGAAGGGCGCCTGGTCGAGGTCATGCAACAGGAAGCGCCGCCGCCTTCCGAACTGATCATGTACCGTCCTCAATCAGGGCCAGTGGCACCGCGAGTGAGGCTGATATACGACCACCTGGTTAACTGTTTCTCTGATCCGCGTGCTTTTGCGCGGACCAATCGCTGAGTTCGAAGGGACGCTCGAGTTTGCACTACGCTTATATTTCGAATATTATCGAATTTTCGAATTATAAGCCCTCGGAGAAAATTGACTGTCGACCGGACACGTCGTTTCAAGGATGGTGGATTGGACTTGCTCAGCGTCAGTTTCGGGCTCAACATCGTTGTATAGAAAGCCCTCAAGGCCTAGGTTTCACGACGCGAAGCTACCGATGGTATGGGTTGAATAGCCTCGGCTAGGGACCTACGCACGCTGAGCGTCAGCGAAGACGCGCTTAAGGACTGCAACCGGACCTGGAGATTATTGGCCGGGCATATCTCGGCAATCCTGATTGGTCCAATTTCGCCGCTCATGAGTTGGGGGCAGGGAGCGTGTGACCTGGACTTGCCCGATCTACTGGTTTTAACGCTACAAGTGCTCTCGCCGGGTGAGGACGCTCGCACGGCCTTCGAGATCAATATTGATTGTCAGGCCGTCACCTGGAGAGCAGTTTCGGGCCGCACGGCCTCTATTCAGACGTGTCGGTTAGCGAGGTCCCATTTTTTTTATGCATATCGGCCGGAGGTTTGATGAACACCCCTTTAACACTGATTGCCACTTTGGTCGCAAAGGCAGGCTTCGAAGCCGAGCTCGAGCAGACGCTGCGGGCCCTGCAGGGTTCAAGCCGGGGCGAAGTGGACTGTATCCAGTATGACTTGCACCGTGATGCCGAGCAGGCGCGCACTTTCCACATGATCGAGCAGTGGCGGGACGAGGCGGCGCTAACGGCTCACGAAGCGACAACACATTTTCGAGCAGCGCTCCCGCTCATCGAACGTGCTGCTGAAAAATTTTCGATCACGAAAATGCATCGCATGTCCTGAGGAGCTTCGAATGAAAGCCATTGCACACTTTAAATGTCTGCCTATTGAACATCCCGACGCCTTGGTGGAGATCGATATACCCGAGCCAGTGCCAGGGCCGCGCGACTTGCTAGTAGAGGTAAAGGCCGTGTCGGTCAATCCTGTCGATACCAAGGTACGGCAGGGCTATGTGCCGCATGCGGACGAAAGCCAGCCGCGGATCCTCGGCTGGGACGCTGCCGGGGTGGTCAAGTCGGTCGGCAGCGACGTGACGTTTTTTAAACCCGGTGACAGAGTCTGGTACGCGGGATCACTGATCCGCCCGGGGAGCAACAGTGAGCTGCAACTGGTGGATGAGCGTATCGTCGGTTCAATGCCACAGTCGCTGGAATTCGGCCAAGCTGCGGCATTGCCACTCACTTCCCTGACCGCTTGGGAATTACTCTTTGATCGCCTAGGTATTGCACGGGATCCCACCGACCGAGGAGAAACACTGCTGATCATTGGCGCTGCAGGCGGGGTAGGTTCAATTCTAATTCAACTGGCGCGTCAGCTAACAGGGTTGACGATCATTAGTACGGCTTCGCGCCCTGAAACCCAGGCCTGGGTTACCGAGCTTGGTGCGCATCATGTCATCGACCATACCAAGCCACTTAGTGAAGAACTAAAGCGCATCGGTATAGCGCAGGTCAGCCATGTCGCAAGCCTGACCCAGACCGATAGGCACTACGAACAAATCATCGAGTCACTGAAACCTCAAGGCAAGCTGGGCCTGATAGATGATCCGGCCACCCTTGACGCCGTGCCGCTGAAGCGCAAGAGCCTGTCGTTGCACTGGGAGCTTATGTACACCCGCTCGCTCTACGAAACAGAGGACATGCAGGAGCAGCGCAACATCCTTAACGAAGTTGCGCGGCGGATTGATGCGGGTAACTTGCGCACCACAGTTGGCGAAAACTATGGGCCCATCAGCGCAGAAAATCTTCGTCGTGCCCATGCTCTGCTGGAAAGCGGAAAGGCGAAGGGGAAAGTCGTGCTGGAAGGCTTTTGAGGGAGTTGATTAAAACAGCTTATACCCCTGTCCAGTTACCTTGAACTCGTCCCTCGAACCTCAGGCATCTGTACGATACCTACGCCTTGGACTGCGGCTCGGTTTAGGGCGTCTAGGTCAGCAGTGACAAAACGTGGAGAGTGAGGAACCTCCACTCGATCCCCAGAGGGACCGATAAAGGCCCAGCGGTGGTCGCGGTTGGCTGGAGCCAGGTCCATGCTCGGCAATCCGATTAGATCAACTGGGACTTCCAAATCAATGCCTTCGACCAATGAAGGCTTCGCCACAAGCTTCTGGTAGCTCTCGCCAAAAACTTTGAGGAACGTAAGCGTCCGCCCAACTCACCTTGCGTGAGCTGGGCCGGAGTCCACTGACGGGGTATCAGCCCCTCCTTAGTGGCCTCTTTGTCAGCACCGGTACCCTAGCGAGACTGCGCTGCTTGTTGACCGGAATACGTTGCAGCACACTAAGCGTCCATCGTAAGGAGACGCCCCCACATGAAGGACACGCCTAGCATCCCCCTGATTATCCTCGATGTTCAGGATGCTATCGATCAGCCTGTTTGGAATGGTAAAAGCCACCCTGGCTATTTGTCCGTAATCCAGCGCCTTCTGCGGCACTGGCGATCAAATGGCTGGCCTGTCCTTCATGTGAAGCATGATGAATAGAATCCCACCTCCAGCTATCACGTTCAGCTGACTTTTGTTCGCCGTGTGCAGTTCGAAAAACTTGCGACGGGCATGAGCCATGCAGCCGATTTCAGTGATGCCTTGTTCAAAACCAGCTTTGTAGCCAGCGAAATCATCGCAAACCAGCTTGCCGTTCCAGTCGCCCAGGAAGTTACTTGCATGTTCGCCGGCACGGCTTGGGCTGAAGTCGTAAACCACCGCATTAAGCGCCGAAAACGGCGTCGTGCTGTAGGCCCAGACATAGGCCCGGTGGGTTTTCTTCTCGCCCGGCGCAAGCATTTGCACCGGTGTTTCATCGGCGTGGATTACGCCCTTGCTCAGCACCGCTTCACGCAGTGCATCGACCAGTGGCTGGAGTCGCACGCCAGTTTGCCCAACCCACTGGGCCAAGGTCGAGCGAGCGATGGCCAGTCCGGCGCGACCAAAGATTTTCTCCTGCCGGTACGCCCTCGCCTACCCGCGCTCCGTGCACGACATTAGGCCATCTCTCACCGTCCAGACTTCCTTCTGCAGGCATACTTTGTATCGTCGGCATAATAGCCCAGCGCGTGCAGTAACGAGGACCTCGAAAGCAGCCGACGTTTCTGCTGATCAAGGTGAGTAAACAAAACATCACCAGCGGTACCGACGTCCATCGTTTGGACTTAATGCATCATACAGTGAGTGAAGAACAGCAGTTGCTGTGGATGATCAATGCACTTGATTACCTTGACCAAAGACCTTCTCCGCGGAAGCAGCGAGGCATACAACCAACTTTCACCAACAGGAAGTGAGACAAGGCAACGTCAGCCAAACGGCGGCCATCTGATACCGTTTTTCATGTTGAAACTGAGCCTTTTTTTGATTCAGTGCTCTACAGAGTGCGCGTCCGCAGCACGGTTGGACAGTGATCGGCCGCCCACTATTGCTGACTCTCTGAAGAACGAACGATCTCGAGAGTCTTCAGGAATCACCTTGAATACCGGGCTGGGCAAAGTCAGGCCAGCAGCTTGCAGGCGCGATTCAGGTGTGTCGAGCATGATCATGGTGAGGTCCTTGTGCTGTTGTTATTGTCAAGCACGCGCAGGGCGCGCCTGGACGCTATACCGAGGAAAACTCAAGCAGGAGGCAGGTAGGCCGCAGATCCTTGTCGCACCAACGGTGGTCAATCCGGGCTGACGGTGTGAGGCGTTTCTATCTCAAGGTGCGACATGCTCTGGCCAACGATTCGACGACCCGGCACGTAGTCGAAGATCATCTCGATGGTTATGCCGTTAGGGTCCTCGAGAAACAGTTGGTGTTCGCCTATTTGTGGAATGACGCGTTCACGAAACGCAATACCCATGGATTGCAATCGTGACTGGACTTGCTCCAATCCATCGCAACGCAGCGACACATGATCGAGCGAACCCGATCCATAGGGGGTAATGCCAATAAGCGAGCCGTCGGAAAACGCGGCTCATCGCGCCAGAACATCGAGTTGTAAACCGACAAGGCGCTTATCGAGTCTGGCGTGCCCGGCGCCCGAGATTGATCGACCCTGGTCATGAATACTTCCATGGCCAGGGTGAAAATGAGCCGCCTCGTCGCCCCGGGCACCTTGGTTCAGCCGTTCACGTTATTGATATTCCGGATAGTCGCTGTAACCCACCTCGTCACCGCCGAACAGTCGGCTGCCCTCGAACTCGGCCAGGGGCCAGTCATGCTGCAGCCGCGCGGGAAAGTCCGGGTTGGCGACGAAGGGACGGCCGAAGGCAACCAGGTCCACCAGGCCGGCGTCGAGCAGCGCCTGGCCGCGCGCCAAGGTATAGCGCCCGGCCACGATGATCGCGCCGCTGAACTCACGGCGCAGTTGATACCGGAAGGGTTCGGGAATCTGCGGTGCATCGTCCCAATCCGCCTCGGCCAGGTGCAGATAGGCAACACCCAGGGCGTCGAGCGACTGGGCGGCCTGGAGGATGGTCGGGATCACGTCCGGGCAGTTCATGCCACGGGCGGTGATATAGGGGGCCAGGCGTACACCAGTGCGTTGCGCGCCGATCTCCCCCGCGACCGCGCGCGTGACGTCGATCAGGAATCGGATACGGTTTTCGCGGCTGCCGCCGTACTCGTCATCGCGCAGGTTCGAGGTGGTGCGCAGGAACTGGTCGATCAGGTAGCCGTTGCCTGCGTGGATCTCGACCCCATCGAACCCCGCTTCGCGCGCATACCGGGCGGCCAGGCGGTAATCCTCAATCACCGCCAGGATATCCTCCTTGCTCAGGACGCGTGGCTCGCTGACATCGACCATCCGCCCTACCCCATCTTCACCGACCACCCATACCTGCGCGTCGGCACGCAGCGCCGAAGGCGCCACCGGCTGGCGATCGGCGTGGAAGCTGGCGTGGGACATCCGGCCTACATGCCACAACTGCAGGAACATACGCCCACCCTTGGCATGCACGGCGTCGGTAACCTGCCGCCAGCCTGCCACTTGCTCGGCGCTGTAGATGCCCGGTGTGAAGCTATAGCCCTTGCCCTGAGGGCTGATCTGCGTCGCCTCGCTGATTATGAGCCCGGCGCTAGCGCGTTGGGCGTAATAATGCGCCATCATCGCATTGGCCACGTCTCCGGGCTGTGTGCTGCGTGAGCGGGTCATTGGTGCCATGACGATGCGGTTGGCCAGCGTGAGGGGGCCGAGTTCGTATGGAGTGAAGAGTTTCAGCGGGCTGGACATGGGTGGCTCCTGGTTAGACGGGGGCTTGACTGTTGTGCTGGTAGTCATGGGTAAAATCGATCGGGTCTTCACCGAGAGGGCAATCGAGTTCGAGGATGAACTCATCGGTCAGGCTGATGAATATCTGGCAGGTCCGCTGCTCGGGCATGATGGCGACCTGGTGAGGCAGCTCGCTGGCCTTGACCTGCTTCATCACCACCGCTGCCGGTTGACACGTGCTCAAGGCCAGGTGACTGAAGCGGGTCGCCTCGAGCCCGTCGCATTGCAGCAGGTGCGCCAGGGCATGGTCGTCCTGATACAGCCATTGGCCTGGAAACGGGAACGGTGGCCGCGGGCCGGATTGCACCCCAAGCAAGGTCTGCAGCGACGCGGGCAAGTGGTCATCGGCGCCGATGTTGAAGGCTATGTGGTCGAATTTGAAATCGAGAGACATGGGCGATACCTAGTCGTGCTCTATCGGTGCCTACATGATCATTTATTGGAAATGTGCGATAAATACCGCCGTTGGCACATGACTTATAAGGAAAACTTACAAATGCAGGGTCTGGCTGAGTTGAAAGTGCTGGTTAAAGCCGCCGAAGTTGGCAGCCTCTCGGCCGCAGCGCGTGAACTGGATATCAGCCCCGCGGCAGCCAGCCTCGCGCTCAAGCGCCTGGAGTCGCGCCTTGGGGTTCGCCTGTTCGCCCGCTCGACGCGACAGCAACGCCTGACGCCGGAGGGTGAGCGCTATCTGGAGGCGGCGAGGAATGCCCTGGCCGTATTGGACGAGGGTGAACGGGCGGTTCGCGGGGCCGGGCATGGACTGGCCGGCGTGTTGCAGCTGGCGGCACCTTCGGACTTTGGCCGTAGTGTGCTGCTGGGTTGGCTGGATGAATTGCGCGCCTCGCACCCACACCTGCAATTGCATCTGTTGCTCAACGACCGCCCCAACAACCTGTTCGGCGAGCCGGTGGATGTCGCACTGCGCTTCGGCGTACCGGTCGACTCCACCCTGGTGGCTCTGCCGGTGCTGGAGGCGCATTATCGGGTCGCCTGCGCCAGCCCCGCCTACCTTGCCCGCCAGGGTGAACCAACCTCGCCCCAGGCACTGGCCGAGCACTCTGCAATTGTCTACCAACGCCAGGGGCGTCCCTACGATAACTGGCGTTTCAGGCGTGGTGACGAGGTCTGCGAGGTCAAGGTCCGCGGTGACTATCGCAGCGACGACGGCGAAGTTGCCAGGCGCTGGGCGCTCGCCGGGCACGGGGTCGTGTACAAGGCATGGCTCGATGTCGCTACGGATGTGCGCGCCGGCCGGTTACGTGCCTTGTTCGCCGACTGGCAGGGAGAGCCTGCGCCGGTCTACCTGATGTGCCCGCACAGGGTTCAGGTCAGTGAGCGGGTCAGGGTCCTCCAGGTCTTTCTACGCGAACGCTGCGCGTCGTTGGCCGGTACGCAGGACATCTGCGTCATCTGAATGGTTGGCTGCATGTCGATCAAGTCTGAACAGGTGTCGTCACGATGCCCCACTAAGCCATACACCCTGCTGGCATTCGATGACGATCCGCAATCGCTGGTAATTCTGCCGAAGATCCTCACGGCCGAGTACGAGGTCCTTCTGGCCAAGAGCGTGGCCGATGTAACGGAGGTCGCTCAGCTGTTGCATGATGCGCAACGAATGCCGCGCGACTCATGAGATGGAAAATCTACGCTTTGCTTCTTCGCACGGGCTGCGCCACACCCAGCCACCTTTGATGCCATGCTTGCGGTGCTTGTCCTTGATCTGCCGTTCAGCTGTCCGAATTATTCAATGAGCGTTAGCCGACGCTCGGGTTTTCCAAAGCGAAAGCAACACGCCACCAATCAGCAGGCCGATTGTAACGCTCAACGATATTTCGGCTGGCACTTTACCCACAACGTCATGAAGGAAGATTTTTGCGCCAATAAAGACAAGCACCAGAGCCAGCGCATACTTAAGGTAAACAAAGCGACTGATCATGGCAGCCAGTGCAAAATAGAGCGCTCGCAAGCCGAGAATAGCAAAGATGTTCGACGTATAAACGATGAACGGATCCTGTGTAATGGCAAAAATCGCAGGCACGCTATCAACAGCAAACACCAAATCTGCACACTCAATCAAAATAAGTGCAAGGAAGAGCGGTGTCACCCATAGAATTCTTTTCCCTGACGCGTCAGGTACGCGAACCATAAAACGTTGACCGTGCAATTCTTTGGTGATGCGTAGGTGGGTGCGCAGGTAGTTGACGAAACGGTTGTTTTCCAAGTCAGGCGCATGATCGACACGAGCGAAGAGCATTTTTACCCCGGTGAACACCAGGAAAGCGCCGAAACAGTAAAGTATCCAACTGAACTGGGCGATGAGCGCAGCCCCAAGGCCGATCATGATAGCCCTCAAGACGATGACCCCCATGATCCCCCAAAACAACACTCGGTGCTGGAACTCCCGAGGAATGGCCAGGAAACTGAATATCAGGGCAATCACGAAAACGTTATCCATTGACAGGGATTTTTCAATCAAGAAACCCGTCACATAGTCCATGCTGGCATCGCTGCCTTTCTGGAAGTACACCCAGACCGCGAACAGAAGGCCCATACTGATGTAGCCCGCAGACAGCAACAAGCTCTCTTTGACTCCAATCTCCCGATTCCCGCGATGCAGCACACCTAAATCAAGCGCCAATAGTGTTAGCACAACAGCGAAAAAGGAAAGCCAAAGCCAGAGGTCAGTACCAAGAACGTCTTGGTAGAGATACGCACTAAGGGCAGACATGAGCCCCTCCTTTATAGTCGTAGTTGAACAACTATGACTCCGACATGGCGGTATAACCGTCAGAGGGGCCCGGCGTCACGAAGAAAGAATTTATCGGGCGCGAGTAGGCTGCAAGTAGAAAACATTTACAAATTTTGTCCATGACAAGCTAAAACGCTTGCATTGGAAAACTGACTTCGCACACCTGATTGCACCAGCCTCATGGGTGCCCCGCACGTTATCAACGCCTTCATTGGAGCAATGCGCCGCTCGCTCGCGTCGACCTGATGCAGCGCCTTCCGTCGGTCAGAAGGCACCCTCCCACGCACGCCAGGCCGAACATAAGGTGAACAATCCATGGGTACGGGTGATGGCGGTACTGACGACAATGGGACGGACAATACCGGAGGTGACGGTACCGACAGCGGCTCGGGAACCGGCAGTCATGGCTCTGGTAGTAGCGACACAGACGCGGGTGGTGGCAGTGGCTCAGCCGGAAACGGATCACCCTTCCATCACCGGGTGCGTCAGTTCTGCCCTGGTCTTCAACCGTTCATGCCACCCACGCAGGAGGAAATACCATGCCACGCGGGGACAAAGACAAGTACACGGACAGGCAGAAACGCAAGGCCGAACACATCGAGCAATCTTACGAGGACAAGGGCGTGGGCAAGGATGAAGCCGAAGCACGCGCCTGGGCCACCGTCAACAAACAATCCGGTGGTGGTGAAAAACACGCAGGCTCGGGAAGCAGGACACCGTCGCACGTGAAGAAGACCGCACGCTCGGATTCGGCCAAGCGCGCCGCTGAAACTCGCCAGGGGCATTCGCGGACATCTCACGCGTCGCTGGAATCGCAGAGCAAAGAGAGCCTCATGAAAGAGGCACGCAGCAAAGACATCAAGGGCCGCTCGACCATGACCAAGGCCCAGTTGATTGAAGCCCTGCAAAAACACGGGTGACCGGCGGTATCGGCGTCGTCGGGGTGGCAGCCGCGGTGGCCAACGCGGTCTACCATGCCACGGGCAAGCGTGTGAGGGAGTTTCCGGTCACGCTCGACAAGGTGCTGTGACTGGGCGGGGGCAAGCCCCCACCCACATGCCAGGGACGCTGGAGTCGCGAGCGGCAGCACATCTCGGCGTGGCTGATAACAGCTGGGCTAGCGATTGGCCCCCTCAATCGTCGCGCATATGCCGCTCATTGCGTTCCTGGCGTTCTTTCGCCTCCACGCACAGGGTGGCGGTTGGCCTGAGCAGCAACCGCTTGAGACCAATCGGTTCGCCAGTTTCCTTGCACCAGCCATACTCGCCACGGGCAACGCGTTCCAGGGCCTCGTCGATCTTGTCCAGCAGTTTTTTCTCCCGCTCCAGCAGCCTCAATTGCCATTGACGATGCTCCTCCGCCGTGCCGATATCGGAGGGATCACTGGTGGGCTCGAAGTCGCGGATCGCTTCGAATTCTTCAGCGATGCGTTGCTGAAGCTCATTGCGCTGGGCAAGCAGCAGCTCACGGAAGAACCTTTGCTGGGCAGCGTCCATGTAGGCGTCTTCCGGTTGGGATAGTAGCTCTTGTTCGGTCATTGCAGGTGCGCTCAGGTCAATGAGAAGAAATGGCGGTCAACCGCGTCGTGCGTTGAACGCCAGCGGCAAGCCTTGGCAGCCCTCGACCAGCCGGCCTTCATGCCAGGCCAGTTGCCCGGAGACCAGTGTCGTGGCCACTCGGTGATGAAAACGATGGTGCACGAACGGCGTCCACTGACAGTGCGCCAGAACCGGATCGAGGCTGACAGCGCGGGGCTCGGGCAGACGCTCGATCAGCGTCATGTCCGCCCAGTAGCCCTCACGCAGGTAACCACGTTCCGAAATGGCGAACAGATCCGCGACGGCGTGGCTGGTCTTGCGCACCAGTTGGGCAACTGTCAGCACGCCCTCCTCCACCAGTTCGAAGAGCGCCGGAAGTGCGTGCTGTACCAACGGCAAACCTGATGGCGCCGAGGCATAAGGGCGTTGTTTTTCCGCCAAGGTGTGGGGTGCGTGATCGGTACCGATGACGTCGATGCGGTCGCACAGCAGGGCCTGACGCAGCGCGTCCCGGTCTTCCCGGGTTTTGATGGCAGGGTTGCATTTGATCAGGTGGCCCAAGCTGGCATAGTCACGGTCATCGAACAGCAGATGGTGCGCGCACACTTCAGCGGTGATCTGCTTGCCCTGCACCGGCCCAGGCTGGAACAACTTCAGCTCTTGGGCGGTGGTCAGGTGCAGCACATGCAACCGTGTGCCGAACTGCTTGGCAAGCTTCACCGCCAGGCTCGAAGAGCGCAGGCAGGCATCGGCATCCCGAATGATCGGGTGCATGGCCGGCGGAATGAAATCGCCGTAGCGCTCACGTATGCGCGCTTCGTTGGCCAGGATCGACGGGGAATGCTCGCAGTGTGCCAGGAGGATGGTCGGCACGCTGGCGAACAGCCGTTCCAGCACCCTGGGGTCGTCCACCAGCATGTCGCCGGTGGAGGCACCCATGAACACTTTCACTCCCGCCACCTCACGTGGGTCGAGGGCCGCCACGGTATCGAGGTTGTCCTTGCTCACGCCAAAATGAAAACCGTAGTTGGCAACCGAGGTGGCGGCGGCGCGGGCTTTCTTGTCGTGCAGGGCGGCAAGATCCAGCGTGGCCGGGTTGGTGTTGGGCATGTCCATGAAGCTGGTGATACCGCCCGCCACTGCTGCGCGCGACTCACTGGCCATGGTGCCCTTGTGCGCAGCGCCAGGCTCACGAAAATGCACCTGGTCGTCGATCATGCCGGGGAGCAACCATTGGCCACGGGCGTCGATTTCGATCGGCGCATTGACGCCCGTGATGCTGCGGGCGATTTTTTCGATACGGCCATGGGCGACCAGGACATCGGCCTCCTGTAGGGCACCTTCGTTGACCAGGCGGGCATTGCGAATGATGATCCGGCTCATGCGCCCACCTCGGCCGGGTTACCCGTCACCACTACCTGATCACCCTGGATCGCGTTGTAGAAACAGCTGCGACGCCCCGTGTGACAGGCGGCCCCCTGCTGATCTACCAACACCAACAGCGCGTCGCCATCGCAGTCCAGCCGCACGTCATGGACATGCTGAACATGCCCTGAGGTTTCGCCTTTGCGCCACAAGCGCGCACGGCTACGCGACCAGTAGCAGGCCCGCCGGGTCTCGAGGGTTTCCAGCAACGCCTCTTCATTCATCCAGGCCAGCATCAGCACCTCGCCGCTGTCATGCTGCTGAGTGATGGCGGGGATCAGCCCCTGGGGGCTCCAGGGTATGTGGCGAAGCACATCGGTCAAGGCAAAGCGGCTATCCGCTGCTGCCTGCTCAAGGGTAAGGAACATGATTTGCGACCTGCCGTAAATGTTATGTTATAACGCTGTTAACTTAGCAGATTACGCCCCTACTGTTCATCTTTTCGACTCGCGCAGGTACAACGCCATGACTGAAACACGCCCCGCCCCTTCCACCGAAACCTACGCCGACACCGAACTGGCATGCCTGGCAGGTGCCAAAGCAGCGCTCTACCATTGGGCCGCTACCGTGGCTACCCGTGATGTGGATCAGGTACTGGCGCTGTATGCGCCGGATGCGATCCTGGTACCGACCCTGTCCAACCAAGTGCGTGACTGCGATGACAGCCGTCGCAACTATTTCGAAAATTTCCTCGCCAACGACGGGCTGGTCTGTGACATCCAGTTGTTCAAAAAACGCGTCAGCCGCAAGCTGGGCACCGTGGTGGTCGGCGGCCAGTACACCTTTGTCTACCGCGAAGACGGCGAGCAACGGGTAGTGCCAGCGCGCTTTTTGTTCACCTTCGAACGAATCGAGCAGCAGTGGCTGATCACCGGCCACCATTCCTCCATCGAGGCATGAAAGCCGTGGCCCACTTCCCGAACTCAACGGGCTCTTTCCCGGCCACGCGCCTGCGCCGTAACCGCGCTGACGAATGGACGCGGCGTCTGGTAGCTGAAAACAGCCTGTCTTGCGATGACCTGATCTGGCCGGTCTTTCTCAAGGAAGGCTCAGGTACACGCGAGGCGATCACTGCCATGCCGGGGCAGGTACGGGTGAGCCTGAGCGAATTGCCGGATCACGTAGGTCGGGCGGTCGAGCTGGGCATTCCGGCCATTGCCCTGTTTCCCGCTACCCCGGCGCAGCGCAAGGACAGTGAGGGCAGCCATGCCCTCGACGCGGACAACCTGATCTGCCGCGCCGCCAGGTTGCTCAAGGCCACATTCCCCAACCTTGGCTTGATCGGCGACGTCGCACTGGACCCCTACACCGACCATGGCCACGACGGCGTGCTGCGCCAAGGCCGCGTGGCCAATGACGAGACCTTGCAGGTACTGGCAGCCCAAGCCGTGGTCCAGGCCCAGGCCGGCATCGACACCATGGCACCTTCGGACATGATGGACGGGCGCATCGGCGCGCTCAGGTCCGCGCTGGACCTGGCCGGGTTCAGCGATGTGCGTCTGATGTCCTACGCCGCCAAGTACGCGTCCGGCTTCTACGGCCCGTTCCGCGACGCGCTGGGCTCGGCGGCCACGCTCAAAGGCGACAAGCGCACGTACCAGATGGACCCGGCCAACAGCGACGAAGCCCTGCGCGAAGTAGCACTGGACCTGCAAGAAGGCGCCGACATGGTGATGGTCAAGCCCGGCATGCCCTATCTGGACATCATTCAAAGGGTCAAGGCAACCTTTGCCGTGCCAACATTCGCCTACCAGGTCAGCGGTGAATATTCGATGCTCAAGGCAGCGATCAATCAGGGCTGGCTGGATCCGGACACGGTCATCCTGGAGGCATTGATGGCGTTCAAACGTGCGGGGTGCAACGGCATCCTGACTTACTTCGCTCTGGAGGCCGCCACGCGGTTGAAGCGGGGTTGAACGGCCTTGGCGGACGCATTCACATCGATGGTGTGAATGCGTCCGCCCTTTCAGAGTTTCATGTCAAAAGGTTGGGCGCCGAGCGCTCGGGTGCTGGCTTGGCAATCACACGCCCGGCACGGTCAAGAATCACGCCAGGCAAGTCATGACTGAGGGTCTCGCGCTCCCGATAATGAATGACTGAGCGAATCGCTTCGCCGCGCTTGAGTAGATCGAACGCATGATTCAACGATTCGTGATCCATGTTATGAGTGATGTAGGGGTCGACATTTATTTCCCCACGCAGCCACTCGTCCACCATCCCCGGCAGCTCGGAACGCCCCAGCACCCCGCCGAACGCGCTGCCTTTCCAGACGCGACCGGTAACCAGCTGGAAAGGCCGCGTGGCGATCTCCTCCCCGCCCCCTGCCACGCCGATGATGATGCTTTCGCCCCACCCTTTGTGGCAGCACTCAAGGGCTGCACGCATCAATTCCACATTACCGACGCATTCGAACGAGAAATCCACACCGCCGTTGGTCATATCGATGATCACGTTCTGCAGCGGCTCGCGAAAATCCCTTGGGTTGACGCACTCGGTCGCCCCCAGGGAAAGGGCCAACGGAAACTTATTCGGGTTGACGTCGATCCCGATGATCCGCCCCGCCCCCTGTAACACCGCGCCCTGAATGACCGCCATGCCGACGGCGCCCAGGCCGAATACCGCGACCGTGTCACCGGGCCGCACCTTGGCGGTATTGCGCACCGCACCGATCCCGGTAGGAATCGCACAGCCCATGATCGAGGCCTTGGCCAGTGGTGCCGCAGGGTCGATCTTGGCCACGGCGATTTCCGGCAGGACCGTGTATTCGCTGAATGTGGAAGTGCCCATGTAATGAAAGATCGTGCGGCCCTTGTAGGAGAAACGGCTGGTGCCATCGGGCATCAGCCCTTCCCCCTGGGTTTTGCGGATGGTCTGGCAAAGGTTGGTCTTGCCGGACTTGATGAACGGGCAGTTCGGATCCTCCGGCGTATACAGCGGGATCACGTGATCGCCTGGCTTGACAGTGGTGACACCCCGCCCCACGTCCTCGACGATTCCGACGCCTTCATGCCCCAGAATGCACGGGAACTTCCCTTCCGGGTCCCGACCGGACAGGGTGAATACATCGGTGTGGCAAAGGCTCGTGGTGACGATGCGAACCAGCACCTCTCCCTCTTTCGGTCCCTGCAAGTCGATCTCTTCGAACTCAAGAGGTTGATTGGGCCCCCAGGCGATAGCTGCGCGTGTTTTCATGTGCCTCTCCATGTAATGTTATAACGCTCAAAACATTAACCTGCGCGATTCCGTGCGCCAGACCACGCGGCCGAAAGTGGCCTGATCCGTACGAAATCTGTCCGCAAGCGCCCAAGGAGTTCGATTGCGAATGTTTGACGAAGCCACTTCTGAACGCAGGGTGCACATAGTCATCTACCCCGGTTTCAAATCAATCGAGGCGGTAGGTGCACTCACCGTTTTCGACTACGCCAACAAACGTCAGGCGGCCGAAGGGTTGCCTCCGACCTACAGCCTGCATCTGGTGGCACCACAACCCGGCTTGGTAGGTTCGGACACCTTGATCTCCCTGGAAGCCGAAGATCTTCGTACGAGTCCACGCCCTCATACCGCATTGATTGTCGGCGCGCGTGACATTGGCACGGCGATTGCCGAGCAGCGGCTGATCGTCGACTGGTGCAGGCAGGCCGCATCTCGCATCAATCGGCTGGTAGGTGTTTGCTCGGGGGCATTTTTTCTTGCCCAAGCAGGGGTCGTAGACGGCCTGGATGTCACCACCCACTGGAGCGTCGCCAGTAAGCTGGCCAATGATTACCCCGCGGTCAATGTCAATTCCGATGCCATCTTCATCGAGCAAGGGCGCATATGGACGTGTGCTGGCGTTTCAGCTGCCATCGACCTGAGCCTGGCCTTGGTCGAACAAGACCTCGGCCAGGAAGTGGCCCTGCAAATTGCCCGCGAGCTGGTGGTATTCCTGAAGCGCCCGGGTGGCCAGTCGCAGTTCAGCCAGCACCTGGACAGCCAGATGACCCCGCACTCCGCGATCAGGCGCCTACGCTTATGGATCCTGCAAAATCTTGATCGCCCGCTGAGCCTGGAGGTGCTCGCCGAACGCGCGAACATGAGCAGTCGGAACTTGCGCCGATTGTTCCACAAGGAATCGGGCTGCTCTCCCTTGGCATTCATCGAGCGCGCGCGGATGGAGAAGGCAAGGCGGTTACTGGTGGATGAGGACACTGCACTCAAGCGCATTGCCGACCAATGCGGTTTCGGCTCGGAAGAGCAGATGCGCCGGGTGTTCCAGCGCAACCTCAAGCTCACCCCACGGCGCTACCGGGAGCGATCCCGCGCACAATGATGCCTGTGCCATTGCAGGACACGCAGCGTGGATCACGCCTGCCCCCTGGCCGCGATCAGGCTGCCAGCCGGTGGTTTCTGGCGGAAGTAGCTGTCCAGCCCGGCGAATATCGCCTCCGCGACCTTGCGCTGATGACGGGCATCATGCAACCGCCGGCAATCTCCGGCATTGGAAATGAAACCGGTCTCGACCAGGATCGAGGGTACTGCCGCCGACTTGAGCACGGCGAAACCTGCCTGTTCCACCCGCGCTTGATGCAGGCCCGACACCTGCCCAAGCTGCGAGAGCACCTGATGCCCGAGATCCAGGCTTGTGGCGATCGTCGAGTTCATCGACATGTCCAGCAGCACGCTGGCGACCATGGGGTCGCGCTCGCGCAGCTTGATCGGCAATCCCCCGGCGACCCTGTCGGCATCGTTTTCCCGCTGCGCCATCCAGCGCGCCATCGACGACGTCGCGCCCCCTTGCGACAAGGCGAACACCGATGCCCCAGACGCCGTGAGTCGCGGTGCAGCATCGGCATGCACCGAAACGAACAAGTCCGCGTTCAGCCGCTGAGCGAGTTCGGCGCGCTTGCGCAGCGGAATGAAGACATCGTCACTGCGTACCAAGCGTGCCTTGTAGCCTTTCTGTGCATCGATGCGCTTGGCCAGCAACTTGGCGATCTGTAACGCAACGCGCTTTTCCTGCTCGCCCTTGGCCCCTACTGCACCGGGATCTTTGCCACCATGCCCGGCATCTACCACGATCAACAGGTCGCGCTGTCGCGCCAAGGGCTTGGCAGCTACCGGCGCAACGCCCACCGGTGGCCCAGTGAGTACCCACTCCAGGCCATGCCTCCCGGTGCTGAGCGAGCGGACTTCGCCGCGCACTGCCGAGTCGGCCAGGTCCAGCACGATACGCAAGTCACCGGACGCGGTGATGCCACTGCGCACGGCTGTGACGGCAGTGCCGTCCAGGGCGAGATCGTTCAGTGACGCCTGCAGGCTGGCCTGAGGAAGATCAAGAACCAACCGCGGTGGCGCCGCGAGGCTGAAATGCTTCGCCGCCACCGGCCCGGTCAGCTCCAGCGACACCTTGGTGACGCTGCCCGACCGGCTCACCCAAACCCGTTTAACCGCCTGCCCGGCTTGCGCCGCAAGAGGCAGCGGCAATGCCAGGCATGCAAGCAGTAATTTCAGCACTCGGCGACGATCCATATGCACTCCCATTGACCTGCGAACCAGCGAAGCCTCGGGCAATTTTGCTAGCCATTTTATTATTGTTACTTTATAACATCCCACATCCAGAACAAAATAAAGACTGCCCGCCAACGGAAGGAGACCTGCATGCAACTGACCAGCAATCAGCAACGTGTCCTGACGGCGCTTCAGCAAGCCGACAAGCCGCTCAGTGCCTACGCCATTCTGGACAGCCTGCGCAATGAAGGTGTCAGGGCGCCGACGCAGATCTACCGCGCGCTGGGCCACCTGGCCGAGCAAGGGTTGATTCATCGGCTGGAGTCTTTGAACGCTTATGTCAGCTGCACCTGCCCAAGCCAGTGCGAAGCAGGTTTCAGAGCGTTCGCCATCTGCGACAGCTGCGGCCATGTCGATGAGTTCAACGTACCGCACCTGAACCAGGCCCTGGGGCACTGGATGAAACAGAACGTGTTTTCGCTGTGCAGCTCGGTCATCGAGCTGCACGGTAAATGCGCCGCCTGTACTCGCCGTGATGCAGGCGAGGACTGAGCAGAGCCGCACGCATGCGCACCACCCTTTATCATGAGGCCTCCCGATGAGCACCCCTGTCCCCCCTACCAACGAAGCCGCGCGGCTGCCCGTCACTGTACTTTCCGGCTTCCTCGGAGCGGGCAAGACTACCCTGCTCAACCATATTCTGAACAACCGCGAAGGCCGGCGAGTCGCGGTGATCGTCAACGACATGAGCGACGTGAACATCGATGCCGCGCTGATACGCGAGGGTGGCGCCGAGCTGTGACGCACCGACGAACAGCTGGTGGAGATGAGTAATGGCTGCATTTGCTGCACCTTGCGCGAAGACCTCCTGCTCGGCTACAGGAAATGCGCGGCACCCACACACCCGAAACGGAAGATACGGCATCGCCAGCTTCGTCTACCGCGCACGCCGACCTTTCCAGCCTGACCGCTTCTATGCGCTAGTCGAAAGCGAATGGCCTGGGGTGGTGCGCTCCAAAGGTTACTACTGATTCATACGCCTTGCTGCCACGTGCAAGGCTCCCACCACTGGATATACATGATGAGCTCAGCATTACCCGATGTTTCCGTCACCGACCTGGCCCCCAGCCTCAGCCCACTGCAATGGGTCGGCATGCAGGGTATCGACCTGCCGGTAAGGATCCAGGAACCGACCTACCAGCGTGAACTGCACGCGCGGGCGGATGTCCAGGTCGACCTGCCGGCACCGCATGTCAAAGGCATTCACATGTCCAGGCTGTATCGCCTGCTGGACGCCTGGGGGCAGGCTGCGGCGGTGTCGCCGGCAAGCCTCTTTGCGCTGTTGCAGGAGATGATCGACAGCCATCAGGATTGCGAAAGCCGCAATGCCAGGTTGCGCCTGGATTTCGACTTGCTGGTTCGCCGCCCTGCACTGGTGACCGAGGGCCTCTCTGGATGGAAGTCGTACCCGGTTCACGTGTTCGCGACGAAGGTCGGCGGGGCGCTGAACCTGAGTATCGAGGTCAGGATAGGCTACTCCTCGACCTGCCCGTGCTCGGCCGCTCTCTCCCGGCAGTTGATTGAGGACGGCTTCCTGCGAACCTTCAAGGACCAGCCACTGCTGGAAGCCAGCGCCGTCGCGCAGTGGCTGCGCAGCAACGCGTCGCTGGCGACGCCGCATAGCCAGCGCAGCGAAGCTCGAGTGCGCGTCACGGTGCCTGCCGATGCTCCGGATCTCGGGTTGCTGGCCTTGATCGACCAAGTCGAAGGCGCTTTGCGCACGCCGGTTCAGACCGCCGTGAAACGGGCTGACGAACAGGCTTTCGCAGCGCTCAACGGGCAGAACCTGATGTTCGTCGAGGACGCTGCGCGGCGCATACAGGTATGCCTTAGCGCTTATCGCGACACCCAGGTGCACGTCCGCCACCTGGAAAGCCTGCATCCGCACGACGCCTCGGCCTGGTCTACCCCGCAGGCCCCTGGCTAAGCCGGTTTGTCGACGGTTTCGACGAAAACGCCCGCAGCAACCGTCGTCGCCTGCGAACGCTCCTCGGCAGCTACCATCGGGGCAGCAGGCATCCGGTATTGGTTCTCCCACTTCGCCACAACCAGAGGCGCCAGTGCGTTGCCCAAGACATTCAGCGCCGTGATAGGCATGTCCATCAAGCGATAGACTCCGGCGATGAACGCAATACCTTCCACAGGCAGGCCGGCACTGGTCAGCGTAGCGGTCAAGATCACGAACATGGCCCCCGGAACGCCGGCTGCGCCCTTGGAGGTCAGCACCATGATGATGATCAGCATCGCCTGGTCAGCCAGGCTCAGGGGAATTTCATAGAGCTGCGCGATGAACAGCGTGCCGATGCCCACGAAAAGCGATGCGCCATCCAGATTGAAGGAATAACCCGTAGGGATAACCAACGTAGCAATCGAACGCGGCGCACCGTAGGCCTCGACCTTTTCAATCAGCTGGGGCATGACAGTCGCCGAGGCGGCAGTACTGAACGCCAGAATCAACTCATCCTTGATCGCCTTGATCAGGTCGAAGATGTTGATCCCTGCAACCTTCGCGATGCCGCCCAGCACGACCACGCCGAACAGAATGACCGCGATGTAGGTGACGGCAATCAGTTTTGCCAGAGGCAGCAATGCGGAAAGCCCGAAGTTGGCGACCGTCACGCCGATCAGGCCAAAAATCCCGATGGGTGAGTAATGCATCACGATATGCGTCACTTTGAACATCGTCGCGGAAATGGCATTGACTACCGCGATCAGCGGCATTTTTTTCTCTTTGTCCAGAGCACTTAGCCCAAAGCCGAACATGACCGAGAAGAACAGGACAGGCAGCAGCTTCCCTTGCGCCATTGCACCGACGATATTGTCCGGGATGATATTGAGGATGACTTGACCAAATCCTGTGTTCTCCGAGGTAGACGGAAGCAAGAGCGTTTGGGTGTTTGCAAGGGTCGTCAAGTTGGCCCCTACGCCCGGCTGTGCAAGGTTGCCAACCAACAGGCCACAAACAATTGCGATGCTGGTCACGACAAAGAAGTAGAACAGGGCTTTCACCCCTACCCGCCCTATCGCCTTGTTATCACCATTGCCTGCGATCGCGCCGACCATGCACGCGAATACGAGGGGTACGACAATCATCTTCATCATCTTGATGAAAATATCGCCGACGGGTTGCAAAAGGTTGCTGGTTATCCAGGCTTTGTACTCTGGAAAGAAATTGAGAAATGCCCCCACTACAACTCCGAGCACAAGACCTGCAATAATTCTAGTCACCAGACTAGTCTTCGCCATACGTCCTCCAGTTATTATAATTTGGACTGTACATTGGCCGGCAAAAATGCCAAACACATCGTTGGAACCTTTTATTTTTATTGAGTGGCCACTCACCGATACACGCCTCTTACCTCACGCAGACAAAGCGGGAGGCGCGTGCCGGACGTTTTTGCCAATCAGGTGGCAAATACACCTTCAAAGTCCTTGAACCCTTTGATCTCGATCGGGTTGCCACTGGGGTCCAGGAAAAACATCGTTCGCTGCTCCCCAGGTTGGCCAGGGAATCGTACAACCGGCGGTATGTCGAACTGCACACCATGAAACGCCAGGCGGTCTGCCATCGCGAACCAGTCATCCAGATGCAGCACCAAGCCGATATGCGGCATCAACACTTCATGGTCGCCGACTTTGCCGGTGCGGGTCGTTGGAAAAGGAACACCTTTGTGAAGCGAAATCTGGTGACCGAAGAAATCGTAATCCACATAAGTTTCACTTGTGCGGCCTTCTTTGCAGCCGAGAATGTTACCGTAGAAGTTACGAGATGCTTCGAGATCTGTAACATGGTATGAAACATGAAATAACGATTTCATAACTAACCTCTTGGGTTTCTGATAGAACTTTTGGGGAGGTTAGCGTAGCCTCGCGCACGTGCTAAAGCGCATTTTTCCATCTCTCAGCGAAAGGAAATGTTTTGGACACTCGATTTCTCGAAAGCCTGATGGCAGTAATAGAAACTGGCTCGATTGCAGCGGCGGCTCGACGGGAAAACCTGACAGCACCTGCAGTCAGCCAACGTATACAAGCACTCGAGAAATCGCTGGCGTGCGAACTCCTGAACCGCAGCGCACATGCTGTCGAACCGACCGAGAAATGCCTGTCGTTGTTGCCGAAGATTCGAGATCTGATCCAGGGGGCAGCAGAGCTGAAAGAAGATCTGGACACCAGTTGCCTATCCGGTTATCTCAAGATCGGCGCGATTTCTACGGCGTTGACAGGCATATTGCCGGAGGCCATGAATCAGCTATCAAGCATTGCCCCGCAATTAAGGCTGCGCATCACGCCAGGGGACTCGCGCAGTCTTTACGAACACGTGGCTTCCGGAGCGCTTGATGCGGGAATCATGGTATGTCCGCCCTTCACTGTCCCTAAAACCTTGCGTATGCAGGTGCTTCGAGAAGAACCCCTGATGCTTTTGACCAAAGACCCCATTGACAAAAGCGACGTCCGCTCGACGATTCTTGGGCGAAACCTGATTCGATATGACTCAAATGCCTGGGGTGGGCAGATTGCACAGCAATACCTGGATGACAATAACCTGCAGCCCGACGTGCTGTGTAATCTGGATGCGCTAGATGCAATCCACATCATGGTCGCAAAAGGCATGGGGGCTTCTGTTGTCCCGTACTGGGCGGGATTGAAGACTGACGACGTACATGCAACACCCGTGTCGGAGGCTGACAGCTACATGCGCCAGGTCGTCCTGCTTTACAAGTCCACCCCCAGAAGGCCTAAAGCTGTGGAGGTATTGAAGGAACAGCTTATGAATAACTGCAACTTCCCATAAGGGCCTACACTCTCGGCAACAGGAGGTCTTCATGATAGCTCGCTGGCGTTGGTTGGCTACGAGAATTGCCAAGCGTCTCTGGTTCAGAGCAACGCTTTTCTCCCTGTTGGGGGTGGTTACAGCGTTGGTGGCCGTGGTGCTCAAGGATGCGGTCCCCGTCACCTTGCCTGCCCGTATCGGTGCAGATGCGGTTGACAAGATATTGGGCATCATCGCCTCGAGCATGCTTGCCGTCACGACGTTTTCGCTGAGCACAATGGTCTCGGCCTACAGTGCCGCCAGCAGTGGTGTAACCCCGCGCGCCACTTCGTTGGTCATGGAGGACGCCACGACCCAGAACGCTCTGGCCACTTTTATCGGGTCCTTTCTCTTCAGCCTCGTCGGTATCATTGCACTGAGCACCGGAGCCTACGGTACACAAGGTCGTGTAGTGCTTTTCACCGTGACGATTGCGGTTGTGGTTCTGATCATCTACACCTTGCTGCGCTGGATTGATCACCTCTCCAAACTAGGGCGCGTGGGCGAGACGATCGACCGTGTCGAAAAAGCTGTGATCAAAGCCATCGAGCAGCGTGTTGAACACCCTTGCCTGGGCGGTGCAGCCTACCCGCCTGACTTCAAGTTTCCTGGGGTAGCCCATGAAGTGAAAAGCAGCCAAACCGGCTATGTACAGCACATCGATGTCCTTACGCTAAACAGGATTGCGACGGACACCAAGATTCGAATTTATCTCGAAGTCCTGCCTGGCACCTTTGTCCATGAGGGTATGGTGGTGGCACGGGCCGTGGCCGTGAATGGCGAGCCGCTCAATGACAATGGCGCGCTGGACCTCGAGATTTTCGCTGCCGTGACCATCGGCCTCAGGAGAACGTTCGAGCATGACCCGCGCTTCGGGCTTTCGGTGTTGTCAGAGATCGCCTCGCGAGCGCTGTCCCCTGCGGTAAATGATCCCGGTACAGCCATCGACATCATTGGGCGCGGCATTCGCTGCCTGACGTGTTGGGGGAAACTGCATCCCGTAGCGCAAAGCACGGATAACGAATGCCCGCAGGTCTATGTTCATGCACTGCTGGCGGATGACCTGTTTGACGATTTTTTTGCACCGATCAGCCGGGACGGCGCGGCTTTACAGGAGGTCAATCTGCGCTTGATCAAAGCCCTTGTCAGCCTGGCGCACATCAACCCCCGTGCATTTCAACCCGCCTGCAGCCGGCATGCCGCGCGATTGCTTGCGCACGCGGGCAATGGGCTTGTGCTGCAACAGGACAAGGACGAACTCCGCGCTCTCGCTGCCGAACTCATAGGTGTTCAATAAGTCTCGTGCGCCTGTACCCGATTGAATATTCGCGCTTGAAAAGTCCCCCTGTTCAGATGCTTCAGAAGATGTAGAATCCGTCGCCAACTCCAAACCTGATCATTCCGTTGTCACGCCGAGTCCCGTCATGAAGCTGGCCCACCACACACGATCACAGGTCGCCTGGGTGCTGTATTTCAGCATCCTGTTCGGCTCGTTGTTGTGCGCCATGGGCCATGGGCAAATGGCCGGGTTGCGCCTGGCTGGCATGGATGATGCCGCTTGGTGCACGGCTGACAGCAGCGGCATGTACCAAGGTGAGCAAGACTTAAGCGATCCGGCCCTGCCTGCTGGCGGTGACTGCGTGATCGCCAGCCTGTTCAGCGCCACGCTGCTGGCCGTATTTTTCGGCCTGCTGACCCTGCTCGCCGGCGAGCCGGGCAGCCCCTTACCCAACCAACCTCCGCCACGCCTGCCCAAGCAGCGTTGGCCACTGGTCAATCCCCGCGCCTCTCCTGCTTCGCTTCTCGCGTTCTGACATCGCCACGTCCCCGTGCCGCCTGATCGGCAGCGGACGTGTGCTCACCGATTTCAGCCAGGAAGCCTTGCATGTTCCGCATGACCACTTTGGCGCTGCTCGTTGGCAGCGCAACCTGTGCCTGGGCGCAGGATGACACCCTGACCCTGCCGGCCAGCAATGTCACGGCCACAGCCAATCAACCCAAGGAGGCAACCAGCCTTGACCTTGATCGCCCCATCGAAAGCGGCTCACGGCTGAACCTCAGCGCCAGGGAGAACCCCGCTTCCATCAGCGTTGCCGACCGCAAGACCATGGAGCGCATCGGCGCACGTAACTTCCAGGACGCCGCCAATGCACTGCCCGGGGTTAACGCCTCGGCTCCGCCCGGCTGGGGCGGATATGTGTCGTACCGAGGGTTCAACGGTGCCCAGATCAGCCAGTTGTTCAATGGCATCAATTTGCAGTATGGCGGCGCGGCGCGCCCGGTGGGCGCCTGGATCTACGACCGCGTCGAATTGCTCGGCGGGCCATCCTCCTTCCTCAACGGCAGCGGCGCTGTCGGTGGCAGCCTCAATTTCATCACCCGGCTGGCAAGCCGTGACGA
This sequence comes from Pseudomonas sp. zjy_15, assembly GCF_043101865.1. Taxonomy (NCBI): domain Bacteria; kingdom Pseudomonadati; phylum Pseudomonadota; class Gammaproteobacteria; order Pseudomonadales; family Pseudomonadaceae; genus Pseudomonas; species Pseudomonas sp. zjy_15. The sequence goes on along the minus strand of NZ_JBICII010000034.1, from coordinate 28,119 downwards.
AGACACCTTCGAAGGGCGCGTCAGTTATGCACGCTACGACACCATGGAAACGTCGGTCGCCTTCAACAAGGCGCTTAACACGGGCGACGGCCCGCGCCACTATGCCCGCCTCGACTACAGCCGCACCAGTACCAACGGCTATATCGATCGCCAGGAGAATGGGGCCGGCAACCTGGCTTTCTCGCTGCTTAGCGACATCAACGATCAGCTCTCGCACACGCTGGCCATCGAATACCTGGAAGAGCAAGAGGACAGCCCCTACTGGGGCACACCGGTATTGCAGCCACTGGTCGGTACCTTGCACATCGACAAGCACAACCGTTTCAACAACTACAATGTCGAAGACGGTCGCTACGAGCAGCGCACCCGGTGGCTGCGCTCGATCACCGACTACCGCTTCGACGACAACACCCAACTGCGTAATACCTTCTACCACTACAACGGCCAGCGCGATTACCGCAATCTCGAGGTGTATCGCTACAACGCCGACAACAGCGCCATCGCTCGCTCAGGCGGCTATCGCCAGCGGCACGGCCAGGAGGTCAACGGCGACAGGCTCGAGCTGACCCATCAGGGCCAGTTATTCGGCCTGGCCAGCGACTGGGCGATCGGCATGGACTACAGCACCAACCAGCAAACCAACTACCCGCTGTCCAAGGGGGCGTTCGACACGGTTGACCCGAACGGCTTCGAACCCGGGCACTTCCTCGATATCCCCGGTATGGACGCGCCCATGACCAAGGGCAGAACCACCACCACCGACACCACCTCGGCCTTCGTCGAGAACCGTACCCGCCTGACCGATCAACTGTCGTTGATCACCGCGTTGCGCTACGACCATATCGACTTCGACGTGGTCGACCATGTGGCGCGAGCCAGGCTAGACCGACGCTGGGACGCCATCACCGGTCGCCTGGGCCTGGTCTATGACCTGACCTCCAACGTCAGCCTGTACACCCAATACAGCACCTCGGCAGAACCGCCAGGCGGTACCCTGACCAGCGCCTCGATCAGCCAGGTCGGCGACTTCGACCTGAGCACCGGCCGTCAGGTCGAGGTAGGCAGCAAGTTCGACTTCCTCGACGGCCGCGGCTCGGCCACGGCAGCGGCGTATCGCATCGTGCGCAAGGATATCTCCGTGCCCTCCTCGACCGTGCCCAACACCACCGAGCAGGCGGGCCAGCAGACCTCCACCGGCATCGAGCTGACAGCCTCGTTCAAGGTCACGCCCAAGCTGCTGGCGGCAGGCAACTTCAGTTGGGTGAATGCCGAATACGATGAATTCAACGAGACCATCGGCGGCGTGGTGTACTCGCGCAAGGGCAAGAACCCGGTCAACATCCCCGACCGCGTGGCCAACCTCTGGTTGACCTACGACCTGGCGCCCGGCTGGCAGGTCGGGGCCGATGCCCGCTATGTCTCATCGGTGTACGCCAACACCGCCAACACCGCATGGGTACCGTCGTACACCGTCTACGGGCTGTCCATGACCCACGACCTGGACAAGCACGTGCAAGTCAGCGCGCGGCTGCGCAACCTCACCGACGAGGTGTATGCCCGCTTCATCCACCAGACCAACACCCAGTACTACCTGGGTGAACCGCGCAGCCTCGAAGTCGTTGTGCAGTGGCGCTACTGATGACACCGACCGGGCGCCTTTCGTGTTTGGCTGCGACCGAAGCGATTGCCGCTGTTCTCTGAAAAACAAAAGCCGGGACGGTAATACGCCCCGGCTTTTGTTTGGCCCGATGAGAACCCTGCCAAGCATAAAACACCGGAAGGGATAGCCACTCTCTTGGACTCTGCATTCCAATAAAAAACCTGAGCCGAACGTTCATGATGGCCGCCTGCATGCGCAGTCGTTGAGCCCTCAGCGTGGTACGCCCGCGACAAAATGGCGCACCACGGAACTTGTACAGCCCGCAACGGATGCGGCTTAATGCGCGCCACGTTCGTTCGGGTGACTCATGCTTTCACGTGCTCGTGCACATCTTTGTCTGTTCGCCTGCTTCGCCCTGCTGTTCAACCTGCTGGCGATGCCGCTTGACCGTGCCTTGCAATCACCTCGCCTCGACAGCCAGTCGTTGATTCTCGGCAGTTTCTGCAGCCTGCACGGTGCCCAGAGCCTGCCCAAGTCACTGTTGGCCCAGCTCAAGGCAGACCTGCCGCAACTCGACCATTCCCCTGAACCCAAGCACCAGAGTGGTGACTGCTGTTGTGGCCATGCCGGCCATGCCTTGGCAGGCGGTGATTACTACCGCCATCTGTTCCCCCGCTACTGGCCGGCCGACCTTCTACTGGGAAATCGTCATGCCTTGCCGCTGCCGCGAGAACAGTGGCCTCGGCTGAATCCCCGCGCCTCACCCCTGGCCTGAACCGTCGCTGCTGTCTTGTGGTCATGGCGTGCGCTGCACGACGCCTGACCTTGCCCGACCGTTTTTGCCAGGAAACCACACATGCCTGCGTTCCGTTGTACCGCACGCGCCGTACTGCCCGTGCTCGCCTTGTTCGGCCTCAACCCGCTGTCACTTGCCATCGCTGAAACACTGCCTGCCGAAAACTCGGTACTCACCCTCGGCGCGGTCAATGTGACCGGCACCAATAGCGGCCCCTTGGCGACGACCAGCGTGCTCAGTTCGGTGGATATTCTGGGCGGTGACATCCTCGAGGAGATGCCGGTTGCCTACAGCTGGGAGCTGTTCCGCCGGGCACCGGGGGTGATGCTCACCGAGTTCAACCAAGGCACCACCTCCGGCAAGCTGTCGTTTCGCGGCTTCAATGGCGAAGGCGAAGTGAACGCGGTCAAGTTGCTGATCGATGGCATCCCCAGCAACACCAACGACGGCAACATGCCCTTCATCGACTCGGTGTTCCCCATGGACATCGACAGCATCGAAGTGGTGCGCGGCACCAGCGACCCGCGCTATGGCCTGAACAACATCGCCGGCAACGTCAACATCAACACGCGCACCGGCGGCAACTACAACAAGGCGCGCCTGCGCTACGGCAGCTTCAACACCCGCGAGGTGCAACTGGCCAAGGGCATCGAGACCAGCAACTGGACGCAGAACTACTTCTTCGCCCGCCAGCAGGTCGACGGTTACCGCGACCATGCCGACACCGAACGCTACAGTTTCGGCGGCAAGTGGTTCTATACCCCTGACGATGGCAGCTACCGCCTTGGCCTGATCGCCCGCCACTACGAGTCCGAAGCCCAGGAGGCCGGCTACCTGACCGAGGATGACGCCCGCCACCACCCGCGCATGAGCAATGACTACAACGCCACGGACAAAGGCACGCGGCGAATGAACCAGGTCAGCGTGCACTTCGACACCGACCTGGCCGAGACCCTGTCCTGGTCGGCCAAGACCTACCTCAACACCTATGACGACCGTCGCTGGACGCAGTACTGGCGCACCAGTTCACAGCAGGAACGCGACACCTACGAAGATCAGTACGGCGCCATCACCTCGCTGACCTGGCGGCCACAGGTGGACTGGCTGCACGCCTTCGCGCTGGAGGGTGGCAGCGATGTGCAGAAGCAACAGAACCGTAGCGAGCGCTACCGCACCGTGGAGCGTGTACGCCAGGCGCAGACACGCGACCAGGACTTCGACTTCAACACGGTCGGTGCCTATGTACAGGCGGAGATCGAGCCGTTCGAATCGCTGAAGATCGTTCCGGCCTATCGGGTGGACAAGATCAGTGGCGACTTCACCAACAAGATGACCGGGCAGGACTACGACATCAACGACTACGGGCTGATCAAGCAGCCCAAGCTCAGCATTGTCTATTCGCCGTGGAAGTTCGCCAGCGTTTACGCCAACTGGGGCCGCACCTTCCAGGTCGGGACGGGCGCCGCAGCCTACAAGGTGCCGCCGCGCAACGAGGACCTGGCCCCGTCGATCAACGAAGGCTGGGAAACCGGCGTCAAGTTCACCCCGGCCAGCTGGGTCGATGGCCGCGTGGCCTATTGGCGTCAGGACGCCTCTGGCGAAGTGAGCCGTCGCCTGAACGACCCGAGCGGCGAGTCGGACAACGTCGGCGAAACACGCCGCTGGGGCTATGACCTGCAGGTCAACCTGCACCCGGACGAACGCACCGAGGTGTGGATGTCCTACTCCTGGCAATACTCCAAGATCCTTGAGCCCAGCAGCGCGTTACCAGGCAGCAAAGGCCAGGAAATCGATCACGTGCCACATCACCTGTGGAACACCGGCATCAGCTACCAGGCCACCCCTGCCCTGCAATTGACGGCCTGGATGAATGGCCAGACCAACTACTACCTGGAACGCGAGAATACCCAGGGCCGGTATGGCGGTTACGTGCTCACGAACCTTGGCGCGACCTACAAGGTCAACGAAACGGTGAGTGTCGACCTGCAGTTGAAGAACCTCACCAACCGCTACTACGAGTACGTGTGGTACGACCCGGACGGTGCGGATGCTTCCCTGCACTCCCCGGGTGACGGTCGTGCACTGTATGCCGGCGTGACGTTCGATTTCTGAAAGCCTGCACGTTGGTCGGCGCCAGTGGTTCGGGCAACGCCCTAAGCTGCCTTGGCTTGCTCGACCACTTGTTGGCCGTCGCGATCGATTGGCTTTCGAATTGCCGGAAAACAGGCTATGTTCGTGATACGGAACTTGCGAGGGAAACCTGGCCTTCGGCCAAGGAAGGGATCCGCGCAACGACATGAAATGCGGAAAACGTCGCAGGTGCCGTAGCCGTGGTGATAGCCAGTTCTGCACTGCCACTACCTACCGCAACGCTTTCTGAATCCAGCAATCAAACATGGCGAAGGGCATCACATGTGAACGCCAGGAGGCTTTTCCAAGGCGCCATCAAAGTGCAGGTATCCGCTACCGGTCACGAGTGGCGTCACCAGCCATGACAAACCTTGATCCCCGCGATGAAATAGCGCACTCCGTACGGACGGATCGGCTCGAGCAACTGTTCGTCCAGTCAGCGCCTGCGGTGCTTGGCAGCTTCCTGGCCGCCGTAATGCTGTGCTGGTTGGGCTGGGAGCGTTTCGACCAGCAAAGGGTCATCGTCTGGATGACGTTGTTGGGCCTGTCGACCGGCGTGCGTGCCGCCATGTTCTTCGCCTATCTGCGAGCACCGGCCAACCAGCGCACAGCCGAACGCTGGGAGTGGCGTTACTGGGTCACGCTGATGCTGTCGGCGGCCATCTGGGGCTGGGGCGCCTTTGCCGTAATGCCCGCCGACGACGCGCTGGGGCAGACGCTGATCATGCTGTTTGCCGTGGGCATGTCTGTCAGCGCGGTGTCGTGCTACTCCTCCTACCGCAACATGACCCTGGTGTCGATGGGCCTGGTCCTGCTGCCTTCTACGGGCTGGCTACTGTTGCAACCTTCCACGCTGCAACAAGGGATAGCCTTGGCGGTATTGGTGTTTGCCTGGTTCGTGGTCAGCGCGACGCGAAGCCTGTCCTCGGCATTGACGACGGCCTGGCGCCTGAAACACGAAATGCAACGCGCGCATCGGCTGGCCATGGTGGCCTCGTGCACGGACGAACTGACTGGCCTGAACAACCGACGTGCTTTTTTCGACAACGCGTCGACGCAGCACGCCCGGTGCAAGGACGCAGGTGCATTCATGGCCGTGTTGATGCTGGACGTCGACTATTTCAAACAGATCAACGACACGTTCGGGCATGCCGCAGGCGACCAGGTGCTGCAGCGCATCGGTGCAGCGATCAGTGCCAGCCTGCGTGACAACGACATTGCCGGCAGGCTGGGCGGCGAGGAGTTCGCCATCCTGCTGCCCAATACGCCGCCAGACACGGCGATTGAGGTTGCCGAGCGCCTGCGGGCCCTGATAGCCAAACTGCGTGTAAATGAGCAACACCCGGTCACCGCAAGCATAGGTTTAGCGTTCGCGAAGGCCCCTGCCACCGAGCTCAGCGCCTTGCTCAGCAGCGCAGACAGCGCCATGTACCTTTCCAAAGTATCGGGCCGTAACCGGGTCACGGTCGCCGAACCGGAGCAGGAGGCATTGCGCAAGCAGCACTAGCCCATCCAGGGAGTTGCTATGCAGGGTCCTGGGCCGCAGTCTCACCCGCCTCCGGGCGTTGCGTGCGGGTTCGGTGTTTCAGCAGCGCACGTGCCGCCCACGCCGCGAGCACCAGCCCCGGAGCCGCGGCCATCAGCAGCCCCCCCGCACCTGCGCCTGCTGCAAGGATCTGCCCAGCCGCCAGAGGGCCGGCCATGGAACCCAGGCGCCCCACCGCCACCGAGGCGCCCAAGCCCGTCGCGCGCACCTGGGTCGAATACAGCGTCGGCGCCAGCGCGTACAGCACCAACTGGCCACCAATGGCGCAATACCCCGCAGTGAACCCGGCCAGCAACATCAGACCAAAACTGCTCGACAGCCCCAGCCCTGCCAACGACGCCAGCATGCCGGCGTAGGCGATCAATACCGCCCGCCCGGCAAACCCACGGTCCATCATCCGACCGGTCAGGAACGATCCAGCCGCCCCACCCAGGTTGAACAGGATCTGCACGGCGCCCGCCTGCGGCCGGCTGAAGCCTTGGCCGATCAACAGCGACGGCAGCCAGTTGAGCAGCATGTACAACACCGTCAAGGTGAAGAAACATGCCACCCACAGCAACAGCGTGCGGCTTGCCTGCTGCGGCCCGAACAATTGCGCAAGCACACCCTCACTGCCCGCCTTGGCAACGCCTTGGGCACGGAATGCCTGGGACTCTTTCAGCCAGATCATCAACACAAAGGCGATCACGATCGGTGCGACGCCGCCGACGTAGAACACCGTACGCCAGCCGTCGCCCACGCCGGCCATGCCGATCAGCGACGCAACCGCCCCGCCTAGCGGCACACCACAGTAAGTCAGGCTGACCGCTGTGCTGCGCAGACGCTCGGGCGCCGCCTCGCTGGCCAGGGCGATCAGGATTGGCAACGCCGCCCCCAGCCCGAGCCCTGTCATCAGCCGCGCGATCAACAGCGAATCGTAGCTTTGGGCATGGGCGGTCCCTAGCGAGAAGCCGCCAAACAACAGCACCGCCACGATCAGGATCGCTTTGCGGCCCAAGCGGTCTGCCAGCCAACCGCCGATCAGCGCGCCGGGCAGCAACCCCAGCAACCCGGCACTGAATACCCAACCGAGCATGGCCGGGGTCAGGTTGAATGCCTTGGCCATGTGCGGCGCGGCGATGCCGGTGGCCTGCAGGTCCAGCCCTTCCAGCAAGGCAACGAGAAAACACAAGCCGATGGTGAGTACGGCCTTGCCCGATGATGCAGATGAATGATGCATGTGTGGCCCTCTGTTGTTGTTGTTGTCGGTCGGGTGTTCAAAGGCGGAACGTGGCACGTACGGTGACGAACGACGAGTTTTCGCCGCCGGCATCCTTGATCGCCGAGCCAACGTCGTAATACTTCAGGTCAAGGTCCAGCGTCAGGTTGGGAGTGGCAAGCCAGCGTGTGCTGGCGCGGTAGATGGTACCGACATGGCGCCCCGTGCCACGGGTGTTGGCCAGCATGCTCATGCCGGGCATGTACACGCCGTCTTCCTCACGCTGTTTCCACACTTGGAAGATGCCCGGCTCGATGCGCAGCGTGCGCCAGGGCGAGAAGCCGAAGGTCGGCCCCACCACGATGATGTTGCTCAGGGTGGTGAGGCTGGCTTCGCCATAGACACCATTGCGTGGGTAAAGCGGGTCGAAAGTGCCGACTTTTCCGTCGCCCAGGTCACTGTCGCCACTCGCGGCATCGATGCGCATGCCCAGGCGCGGTTGCCAGGGATGGATGAAGGTGAAGCCGCTGTCGCTCGACAGCGCCCAGGCGCGGATCGACGCGTTACCCAGGTGGCCGGTCTGCCCAACGAGGTTCCAGCTCCAGTCCAGTGCCTGATGGCGGCCGAACAGCCGCGTGCCGAAGGTGTAGCGCTGCTCGTCACCCGACTCGCCGGCCAGGCTACGGTCGTCGGTTTCCAGGCCAAAGGCCAACAGGTCCATGTTCCAGGACGCCGACAGCGGCAAGGTACCGTAGAGCCCGTAGAATTTGATGTTGTTGTTGCTGCCGTCGTCCCAACTGTCTTCACCGATTTTCAGCGGGCGCATAGCGAATGCATCCAGCTTGCGTCCGTCCTTGAGGTTGAGGCTGGCGCGCACGCCGTCGAAGCTCAGGCGGATGTTCGGCGAATCGCGGTAGGTGACCAGCATCTGGTCGCCAAAGCCCATCTCCTGGCGACCTACGCGTGTGGTATGGCGCCCTGCGGCGAAGTCGTAGTTGAAATCGACGAAGGCCTGTCGTACTTCATTACGGCTTTCATCATTGGGCGAGTACAAGTCCTTGCCGAAGGCGCGGGTATTCTCGACCTGGACGAAGGTACGCACGGCATCGTCGAACAGGTGCAAGTCGGCATGGGCCTGCAGCCGTTGCAGCAGATAGGAATCGTCGTTCAGCCCGCGCAGGCCAAAGAAGGGTTTGTCCGAAGCATCGGCTCGGTAGCGGGCCTCAGCCCCGAGTTGCAGCCAGGCCGACTCTGACAGCCGATGGTAGCGCAGGCCATCGAAGGGGGCCGTGGCCTTGGCGGGGTCGTCGAGAAAGCGGTAGTCCTCGATCCAGCGAGGGGCCCCTGGCCTCCCCGGCCGGCTCTCTTCGAGCGGGCTGGCCGCGTGGGCGGACTGGCACAGCGAAAGCACTATGAGGGGCAGGCAGACCCCGTTCAACGGCTTGATCATCAGAATTTCCCTTCACTTGTTTTTATAATTGTTCTTACAAACTGGATAACTCTGTTAACGATTATTTTTGTTAACCATATGCGCCGTCAATAGCGTTCTACACGTGTACGAGGAATGATCAACATCAAGCGTTCGCTAATCGCACACTTCTGCAGCGCACGGCTGCGGCATTCATTCATCCGTCGCTAGAATCCAGGGCGCACGGTCTATTCATAGGCCATGCGCTACTTTGAGCCCATTACAAAAACAAGAGTCCCCCCATGAATTGCCTCCGCCCCCTTGCCGCCCTCGGCGTGCTCATGCTCGGTGCCAGCCACGCCATGGCCGCACCAACCGTTAAACAACCAAACATTTTGTTGGTGGTCGCTGATGACCTCGGCTTTTCCGATTTGTCGGCCCTAGGCAGCGAAATCCAGACGCCCAACCTGGACAAACTGCTGGCTGACGGCCGCCTGATGCTCGACTTCCACGCGGCGCCCAGTTGCTCGCCGACCCGCGCGATGCTGATGTCCGGCAACGACCCGCACCTGGTCGGGCTGGGCATGATGTCGGAGACGCGCAAGCGCCTGCCGGCCGGTGCAGAGGTTCGCGCCGGCTACGAAGGCGTGCTCGGTGCCAATGTCGCGACCCTCGCCGAACTGCTGCATGACGCCGGCTACCGCACCTACATCGCCGGCAAGTGGCACCTGGGCATGCAACCGGCCCAGCAGCCACACAACCGCGGCTTCGACCAGGCCTATGTGCTGCTCGAAGGCGGCGCGGCGCACTTCAAGCAGGCCAATATGGACCTGCAGTCGAACTACAGCGCCACCTATCGCCACAATGGCGAGCCGATCGCGCTGCCCGACGACTTCTATTCCACCACCTGGTACACCGACCGCCTGATCGACGCGATCGACCAAGGCAAGGCCAGCAACAAACCGTTCTTCGCCTTTGCCGCCTATACCGCGCCGCACTGGCCGCTGCAGGCGCCGGATGCGTACCTGGCGCAGTACCGAGGCCGTTACGACCAAGGCTACGAAGTCATCGCCCACGAACGCCTGAAGCGCCAGCGTGAAGCCGGCCTGGTGCCCGCCGACTTCCCCCTGCAAGCACAATTGGAAGGCGTGCCGAGCTGGGCATCGCTGAGCGATGAACAAAAACGCCAGTCCGCACGCACCATGGAGGTATACGCCGCCATGGTCACAGCGCTGGACACCGAGGTGGGGCGCCTGGTGGAACACCTGCGCAAGACCGGCGAGCTGGAAAACACGATGATCCTGTTCATGTCCGACAACGGTCCGGAGAACGCCACCCGTGTCGATCCCGAGTGGATCAAGGCAAACTTCGATAACCGTCTGGACAACTATGGCCGCCGCGATTCGTTCCTGATGATCGGCTCGGCCTGGGCCCAGGTCAGTGCCCTGCCCAGCCGTCGCTACAAGATGACCACCTACCAGGGGGGCATCCGCGTACCGGCCTTTGTCTACTACCCGGCCACCATCAAGGCCGGCCGCAGCGAAGAGCTGGCCAGCGTCCGCGACATCATGCCGACCCTGCTGCAACTGGCCGGTGCGCCGATGCCCGGCGTCAACTACCGCAACCGCGATATCGTGCCGCCGCAAGGCACATCGGCGCTGAACTACCTGCAAGGCAAGGACAGCCAGATCCACGCCCATGACGAAGCCCTGGGCTGGGAAATCAACGGCAGCGCCTCGTTGCGCAAGGGCCCACTGAAGCTGGTGTGGGATGCCACCGACAGCAAGCCGAGCTGGCACTTGTATGACCTGCACAAGGACCCTGGCGAGCACCACGACATCGGCGCAGGGCACCCCGAGCAGGTGGCGCTGATGCTGCGCGACTGGAAGGCTTATGCCCAGCGCGGCAACATCGCGATCGATGCCGACGGCCGTCCGGCCAGCCCAATCCTGGTCAAGCAGCAATGATCGCTCGGGCAGCCGGCTGCGCAGCACTCGCCGCCGGCCTGCTCGCCGCCTATGCACTGTGGCCACAGGCCCCGGCGCCGGCGCTGCTGTGTGCGGGCTACAGCGGCCTGCCCGCGCAGCGCCAAGGCCCTTGGCGAGACGGCATGGTGCATGTCCCAGGCGGCGAGTTCAGCTTTGGTTCAAGCCGCTTTTACGACGAAGAAGGCCCGCCTCACCCTGCCAAGGTGTCTGGCTTCTGGATTGACGTGCATCCGGTCACCAACGCCCAGTTCGCGCGCTTCGTCAAGGCCACCGGGTATGTCACCCATGCCGAGCGCGGTACCCGTATCGAGGACGACCCTGCCCTGCCCGACGCGCTGCGGGTTCCGGGTGCGATGGTGTTTCATCAGGGTGCGGACGTGCTAAGCCCCGGCTGGCAGTTCGTGCCCGGCGCCAACTGGCGACACCCGCAAGGGCCGGGCAGCAGCCTGGTCGGGCTGGACAATCATCCGGTGGTGCAGGTCGCCCTGGAAGATGCCCAGGCCTATGCCCGCTGGGCAGGCCGCGAACTGCCCAGCGAGGCGCAGCTGGAGTACGCCATGCGCGGTGGCCTGACCGATGCCGACTTCAGCTGGGGTAGCACCGAGCAGCCCAAGGGCAAGCTCATGGCCAATACCTGGCAGGGCCAGTTCCCCTATCGCAATGCGGCAAAGGATGGCTTTACCGGTACATCGCCCGTGGGTTGCTTCCCGGCCAATGGCTTTGGCCTGTTCGATGCCGGCGGCAATGTCTGGGAGCTGACTCGCACGGGCTATCGGCCAGGCCATGACGCACAGCGCGACGCCTGGCTCGACCCCTCAGGCCCGGCCCTGAGTGACAGCTTCGACCCGGCAGACCCCGGCGTGCCGGTGGCGGTGATCAAAGGCGGCTCGCACCTGTGTTCGGCGGACCGCTGCATGCGCTACCGCCCCTCGGCACGCCAGCCGCAGCCGGTGTTCATGACGACCTCGCACGTGGGTTTCAGAACGATTCGGCAATGAATGGCAACGGCGTGGCGGCCGCGTCGATGGCCGCCACCTGCCGGTCGAGGTCGGGCAGCAGGTAGCTGAGAAAGAACCCAACGCTTTCCTGCTTTTCCCGGCGCTGCGCCGACCCCTCTGGCAACACCTGGATGCAACGGGCGCTGCGGGCCCAGGCGAAGGCCTGCAGCGCCGTTGCGCACAACTGCAGGAAGTCGCCTGCGGCGCGGAACGGAAATTCGGGATCGCCCGCGGTCATCGACAGCACCTTGGCCAGCGCTGCCTCCAGCGTATCGCACGCACTGCCCAACGCGGTGGCAGCTGCGCCAGCGTCCGCAGCGGCCTCGGTACGCAACTCACACAACAGCAGGGCGAAACCGTCCCCCCCATCGCCCAATACCTTGCGCAGCATCAGGTCATTGGCCTGTATCTCGTTGGTGCCTTCGTAGATCATCGCGATGCGGCTGTCGCGCAAGGTCTGCTCGATGGCAAACTCCTGGGTGTAGCCATAGCCACCGAACACCTGCAGGGCCTGGCTTGCCAGGCTGAACCCCTGCTCGGTGAAGGCCGCCTTGATGATGGGCGTCAGCAGCGCCGCCAATGTCGCGGCCTTCGCCCGTTGTGCAGGCTCGACGGCGGCTTCGGCGATATCCAGCCACTGGGCCGTCCAGTAGGCCAGCGCGCGCATCCCCTCGGTACGCACCCGCAACTCCAGCAGGACCCGCCGCATGGCCGGGTGCAGGTGGATCGGGTCGGCGCCTTGGGCGCCTCCCTTGGCCCGCCCCGGGGCAGTCATCTGACGCCGCTCCAGGGCATAGTCGCGGGCCTGTTGCCAGGCTGCCTCGGCATGCCCCAACCCTTGCAAGCCAACATGCAGCCGCGCGGAATTCATCATCACGAACATCGCCGCCAGGCCACCATGGGGCTGACCCACCAGCCAGCCGCGGGCGCCCTCCAGGCGTAGTGCGCAGGTGGCGCTGCCACGGATGCCCAGCTTGTGTTCCAGGCCGTCGCAGTACAGCGAATTGCGCTGGCCATCCTCCAGCCATTTGGGCACCAGCAACAGCGAAAGCCCGCGGCTGCCGGACGGCGCATCCGGCAACCGGGCCAACACCAGGTGGAGTATGTCGCGGGTCAGGTCGTGTTCGCCGCCAGAGATGAACAGCTTGTTGCCACTGACCGCGTAGCTACCGTCGCCCAAGGGCACGGCGCGGCAGCGCAACAGGCTGAGATCGCTGCCGGCCTGGGGTTCGGTCAGGCACATGGTAGGCAAGGTGCCACCGCTGACGATGCCCGGCAGATAGCGCGCCTGCAGCGCGGCGGATGCATGGGTTTTCAGGCACAGGTAGGCGCCGTGGGCAATACCGGTGTACATGGCCCAGCCATGGTTGCTGCCGAACAGCATCTCTTGCAAGGCCGCCTCCAGCACTAGCGGCAGCCCTTGGCCGCCAAGCGCCGGGGCGCATGCCAGGGACGGCCAGCCACCGTCGACATAGGCGCGATAAGCCGCCGGAAATCCGTCCGGGGTGCGTACCTCCCCGCCCGCCATCTGGCAGCCCTGACGATCGCCCGAACTGTTCAAAGGGGCCAGCACCTGCTCGCAGAAACGGGCCGCCTCTTCCAGTACCTGGGCCGCCAGGTCGAGGTCGACGTCGGCGTACGCCGGTAATTGCGCCCAGGCCTGATCGGCCCGCAGCCAGTGTTGCAAGACGAACTGCATGTCGCGCAGGGGCGCCTTCCAGGTCATCGGATACCTCCGGGTCAGGCAATGAAATGGGGGTTTTCGATCAGCAGCGCCATGCCTTGGCCACCGCCGATGCACGCCGCCGCGATGCCATAGCGCAAGTTGCCGTCGCGCAATTGACGGGCCAAGGTGTGGACCAGGCGCAGGCCTGTAGCGGCCAGTGGGTGGCCGAGGGCGATAGCGCCGCCATGGACATTGAGCTTGTCTACATCGAGTTCAAGCGCCTGGGCCACCGCCAGCACTTGGGCGGCCTGCGCCTCGTTGATTTCCAGGCGGTCGATCTGCTCCAGGCGCAGGCCGCTGCGTTCGAGCAGCAAGGTGATGGCCGGCGCCGGCCCGATGCCCATGAGGCTGGGCGGTACGCCAACGGCCGTGGCCATCAGCAAACGCGCCAAAGGCGGATGAGTGCAATCGGAGTAGCGCGTGACCAAGGCTGCTGCCGCACCATCGACCACCGCGCAACTGTTGCCTGCCGTCTGTACGCCACCGGCGTGCACCGGGCGCAGCCTAGACAGTGCGGCCGCATCGGTAGGCCGTGGGTGGCTGTCCTGGCTGACCTCACTCACGCCACGCGGCAATGCGATGCCGCGTGGCTGGCAGCCTTCTGCCTCTAATGCCTGCGCGGTGACGCTGACGATTTCCTCGTCGAACCAGCCCTGCGCCTGGGCTTGCAGGGCCCGCTGATGGCTGCGCAGGGCCCATGCGTCCACCGTTTCACGCGCCAGGCCATGGGCACGGGCCAGGTTTTCCGCAGTACCGATCATGTCCACACCGGCAGCCGGGTCGTACAGGGCTTCCCAGAGAAAGTCCTTGAACCCGACCGGCGCACCCAGGCGAAAACCGCCCCGGTGTTCATAGGCCGCGATCGGATTGCGCGACATCGACTCCGCGCCCACGCACAGCACCTGGCGGGCGCCACTGCGCAGCTGCTCACCGGCCTGACGCAACAGTTCAAGGCCCGTGCCGCAGATACGCTGCACCGCCAGTGCCGGTACCGCCTGCGGCACGCCACAGTAGAGGCCGACATGGCGTGGCAGCATATAGGCATCGAAGCTGGCCTGGGCCATGCTGCCAGCGAGCACGCTGTCTACCGCCTGAGGGGTGGCAGCTGCACGTGCCAGCACCGCACGGCCGGCCTGAATGCCCAGGTCGATGGGCGAGATCGCAGCCAATGCGCCACCCAGGTCGATCCAGGGCGTACGCACCATCTGGACGATGGCCGTGTCCTCGAAGACGGTGCACAGCCCGGCCGCACTCAAGGCCGCACCTTGGCGTGCAATGCGTCGGGGTCTTCGCCACGGTACAGCGCCTCGACCTGAGCGGCGCGCCGCTGCAGCACGGCGCGCTGATTGATCGAGCCCTTGTCGGTGATTTCACCAGCGTCGATCGACGGCGGCTCGGCCAGCAGCGACAGCCATTCGATACGGCTGGCGTTGCCCTGGGCATCGCGGTTCAATCGCTCCAGCCAGCCAGCGAACCAACTGCGCACCGTGTCGTTGGCCAGCACTTGGGCATCGCTGGCATCCTCTGCCAGCCCGGCCAGCCGCCGGCACTCGGGCAGGCGTGGGAACACCAGCAGGCCCAGGCATTCGCGGTCCGGCGCGGTGACCACGATGTCCTGTACGTAAGGCGAGCCCTCCAGCACTGCGCGGTTGCGCAGCGGCCCGACACTGACGAATACCCCGGACGAAAGTTTGAAGTCCTCAGCGATACGGCCATCGAACATCAGGCCAAGCTCGGGCTGCCTGGCATCGGCCAGCTTCAACGCGTCACCCGAACAGTAGAACCCCTCCTCGTCGAACGCCTCGGCGGTCTGCTGCGGCGAGCGCCAGTAGCCTGGCATGATATGCGGGCCACGGAAGCGCGCCTCGAGCTTGTCACCCACCGGCACCAGCTTCACTTCGCAGCCAGGTGCCGGCAGCCCGACATAGCCGGCCATCGACAAAGGCCCGGTGGTGAAGGTGCACGATGGCGAAGCTTCGGTCATGCCAAGGCCGGCCATCATGCGGATGCGTTCGCCGCAGTGTTGCTCGGCAATGCGGTCCAACCGGTCCCAGACGCTTTGCGACAGGCCTGCGGCGGCAAAGAAGAACAGCTTGATGCGGGCAAAGAACACCTCGCGCAGCGCGGGGTCCTGCTCCAGTGCCTTGACCAGCTCCTCCCAGCCCTTGGGTACGGTGAGGTAGGCCGTGGGGGAAATCTCGCGCAGATTGCGCAGGGTCTCGGCGAAGCCTTGTGGGGTTGGCTTGCCGGCGTCGAGGTAGAAGCTGCCACCGTTGTACAGCACGATGCCGAGGTTGTGGCTACCGCCGAACGTGTGGTTCCACGGCAGCCAGTCCACCAGCACCGGCGGCTCCTCGGCGAACGTCGGAAAAGTCTGCAGAAGCATCTGCTGATTGGCGCACAGCATGCGCTGGGTGGTGATCACCGCCTTGGGCAGCTTGGTCGAGCCCGAGGTGAAGAGGAATTTGGCGATGGTGTCCGGCCCGGTGGCGGCGAAAGCCGCATCGGCCGCCGCCAGGTCACCCGGTTGCAACAGGCTGTCGAAGCTTATATGGGGGCGACCTGCGACCTGGCCACGCACGCTGATCACGCCGACCGAATCGTTCAGCACCGCCTCGAAGGCGCGCTGGAACGGCTGGCTGTCGCTGACGAAGACCACTCCGGGGGTGAGCACCTCGCAGACATGGCGCAACTTGGCGAAGTCTTGCGACAACAGCGCGTAGGCCGGCGACACCGGGCAATAGGCAATACCGGCATACATGGCGCCGAGGGCGATTTGCAGGTGTTCGATGTCGTTGCCGGAAAGCAGCGCCAGCGGGCGCTCGGCACTGAGGCCCAGTCCTAGCAAGTTGGCGGCGATGGTGCGCACATCGGCGAGCATCTGCACGTAGCTGATCGAACGCCAGGCACCGTCTGCCTGACGTGCCGCGATGAAGGTGGTGTCCGGACGCACCTGGGCCCAGTGCACCAGGCGTTCAAGCAGACGCGCCGGCAGCGGCGCCAGTGGCTCGACAGGGTGCATGCGCAGCACGTCGTCGACGTGGCTGACCTGCACCCGGGGATGCCCGATGGCCACCTGGCGGTAGCGCGGACGTTGGCCAGGGTCGGTCGACCCTGAGCGGGCTTCGTTATTCACGCAGGTTGCTCCTCGTTCTTGTTGTACATCCTGCCGCCGCCCGGTATTACGGGCGGCGGTCATCTTGCCGGTGGCCTGGGCCTGCAGCGGCTAGATGGGATAGTGACGCGGGCCGTGCTGGAGGGTGACCCAGCGCAACTGGGTGAACTGATCGATGGCCGTGCGGCTGCCGAAGCTGCCGTAGCCGCTGGACTTGACCCCACCAAACGGCATCTGTGCTTCGTCGTGAACGGTCGGGCCGTTGATATGGCAGATACCTGACTCCACCCGTTGGGCCAAGGCCAGGGCGCGGCTGGTGTCGCGGCTGAAAATGGCCGATGACAGACCAAACTCCGAGTCGTTGGCCAACTGCAGCAAGGCTTCGTCGCCTTCGGCGCGCAGGACCACCGCCACCGGGCCGAAGGACTCCTCGCGGTACAAGCGCATGCTGGCATCGACGTTGTCGAGCAAGGTCGGTTGCAGGATGCTGCCCTCCAGCTGGCCGCCACAAACCAAGCGCGCGCCCTTGGCCACGGCATCGTCGATCAGTGCCTTGATGCGCTCGCCGGCCGCTGCGCTGACCAGCGAGCCGAGCACTGACGTGCTGGCCTGCGGATCACCTGCAGGCAGCCCGGCGATCTTCACCGCCAGCTTGTCGACGAAGGCGTCGGCAATACGGCTGTCCACCACAAGGCGCTCGGTGGACATGCAGATCTGCCCCTGGTTGAAGTAGGCACCGAAGGCCGCCGCTTCGACCGTGGCGTCCAGGTCGGCATCGTCGAGCACCAACAGAGGCGCCTTGCCGCCCAGTTCGAGCAGCGCTGGCTTGAGGTGGCGGGCCGCCAGTTCGCCGACAATGCGCCCGACGTGCGTCGAGCCGGTGAAGTTGACCCGGCGGACCGCAGGGTTGGCGATCAGCCGCTCGACGATGGCCGGTGCATCCTGCGGCGCATTGCTGATGACATTGACCACGCCGTCGCCGATGCCTGCATCGTGCAGCACCTGGCCGATCAGCCGATGGACCGCCGGGCTCAGCTCCGAAGCCTTGAGCACCACGGTGTTGCCGCAGGCCAGCGGCATGGCAATGGCACGCGTGGCCAATATCACCGGAGCGTTCCACGGCGCGATGCCCAACACCACGCCGCAAGGCGCGCGCAGGGCCATCGCAAAGCTGCCCGGGACGTCCGAGGGGATCACTTCACCGGTGATCTGCGTGGTCATGGCTGCTGCCTCGCGCAGCATGTTGGCGGCCAACTTCACGTTGAAGCCATACCAGTTGGCCATGGCCCCGGTTTCACCGGCAGCGGCGATGAACTCGCCAGCCCTCGCCTGCAACAGATCAGCACCTGCCAGCAAGCGGCTGCGCCGCTCGCCCGGCGCCAGGGCGGCCCAGGCCGGAAACGCCGCGCTGGCAGCAGCCACGGCGGCATCAGCATCAGCCAGTGTGGCGGCAGCAGCTTGCGACACCACCTCGCCGGTCACCGGGTTACAGCGCTCGAAGGTTCGTCCATCACTGGCGGGGCGCGACTGCCCGCCAATCAGCAAAGGCACCTGCAACATGCTCATTCCTCTTTGTTGTCGTTATAGAGAAATACCCGCGGGCTTTGGCGCGGCGCACCACCGCCCGCGGTGCGACTCAGCGCTTGTAGGCCTGCAGGCCTGGCTTGATGCTCTTGTCGTCGAGGAACTGCTTCATGCCCTGCTCGCGGCCACCTGTCGTGTCCAGCAGGCGAGACTGGTCGAGCTTGGCGTAGAGGTAGTCTTCGTTCTGTTCCCAGGTCAGCTCGCGGCAGCGCTTGAAACCATTCTTCGCGGCGCGCAGCACCACCGGGTTTTTTTCCAGCAGGTTCAGCGCCAACTCGCGGGTGGTCTCACGCAGCTCGGCCAGCGGCACGCTGTCGTTCACCAGGCCCATCTCGGCAGCCTTGCGGCCATCGAAGGTCTTGCCGGTCATGATGTAGTACAGCGACTGACGATGGCCAACGGTATCGGCCATGGCCTTGCTGACCAGGTTGCCAGGCGGGATGCCCCAGTTGATTTCCGACAGGCCGAAGGTCGCTTCATTGGCGCAGATCGCCAGGTCGCATGCCACCAGTGGGCTGAAGCCACCGCCGAAGCACCAGCCGTTGACCATGGCGATGGTCGGCTTGGCATACAGACGCAGCAACTTCCATTGCCATTGCGAGGCTTCGCGACGGATTTTTTCCTGGAGGATTTCCGGGCCGGCGTCCACCTCGCGGAAGTACTCCTTCAGGTCCATGCCCGCGGTCCAGGACTCGCCAGCACCGGTCAGTACCAGCACGCCAGCGTCGGCGTCCTGCTCGAGGGTTTCCAGCACGTCGACCATTTCCCGGTTCAGGGTGGGGCTCATGGCATTGCGTTTTTCCGGGCGATTGAGGGTCACCCAGGCGATGCCCGACTCCAGTTCGACCTTCACGGTGGTCCAGCGGCCTTCGTATTTGCTCATGGTTCTGCACTCTTGTTGTTCGGGGTGATGGGCTCACGCTAACGGGTCAAATTAGTTATGTCAATTAACCATTAACAAAATTATCTTTGTGCCAAGATTAGCGCGCTGCCTTTTTGCCCGACCTGCACTAGCCGGATCGCAGAAGGATAGGCAAAATAGGTAACTTTCTTACCCATGATCGAGGAGCATGAACCCTGATGGCTAGGTCTGCCCGTACTACCGACGACGCTTGCGTGGCTGCTCCTGTGGGAGAAGGGGTGCTTGAAGACTTGATCGGCTACGCCTTGCGACGCGCGCAATTGAAGCTGTTTCAGAACCTTATCGCTCGGCTCTCGGCCCATGACCTGCGCCCGGCACAATTTTCCGCCCTGGCGATCATCGACCAGAATCCCGGGCTGATGCAGGCCGACCTGGCGCGTGCGCTGGCTATCGAACCGCCGCAAGTCGTGCCAATGCTGAACAAACTGGAAGAGCGCGCGCTGGCCGTGCGCGTGCGGTGCAAACCGGACAAGCGCTCGTACGGGATTTTCCTGAGCAAATCGGGCGAAGCCCTGTTGAAGGAGTTAAAGCACATCGCCGCTGACAGCGATCACCAGGCGACATCCAACCTGTCGGATGACGAGAGGACTGAACTGTTGCGGTTATTGAAAAAAATCTACAGAGACTGACTCCGTCTGCCCAGCGTGGTGAAATCCGATCGACCTGTAGCGCCTCTTTGACGTCCCAAGAAAGCACCTTGGCAAATCAACCCAGAGGCGAGGTACTCATGAACGACCGCATCATCGCGTTTTTCAGCGACACCACCGTATTTGGCATCTCCATTCTCAATCTGCTGGTGGCGCTGACAGTCGCCATCGTGACCTTCCTGGTCGCCCGTGCCGCAATCAGCTTCCTGATACGCCGGATACGGCGGTGGTCCGAACACGAAGGCCCATTGAGCCAGGTAATGGCCAAGGTGCTTTCCGGCACCAGCAACTTTCTGTTGTTACTGGCCTCATTGCTGGTGGGGCTGAGCATGCTCGACCTGCCCGAGCGCTGGCTGAGCAGGGTCAGCAGCCTGTGGTTCGTGGTCGCGGCCCTGCAGATTGGCCT
Source organism: Pseudomonas sp. zjy_15 (assembly GCF_043101865.1). Classification (NCBI taxonomy): domain Bacteria; kingdom Pseudomonadati; phylum Pseudomonadota; class Gammaproteobacteria; order Pseudomonadales; family Pseudomonadaceae; genus Pseudomonas; species Pseudomonas sp. zjy_15. The sequence goes on along the minus strand of NZ_JBICII010000034.1, from coordinate 8,055 downwards.
GTGGGCCAACCGCGCCATCGGCCTGGGTCTGAGCCGCTACTTCGCCCGCCACCGCACCGACGGCCTGAACCAGGGCAGCGCGCTGGCTACCCTTTCGGCCTGGGGCGCGCGGGTACTGCTGTGGTCTGTGGTGGTGCTGGCGATGCTGTCGAACCTGGGGGTGAACATCACCGCCTTCGTCGCCAGCCTTGGCGTGGGCGGCATCGCAGTGGCGCTGGCTGTGCAGAATATCCTTGGCGACCTGTTCGCTTCGTTGTCGATCGCCGTGGACAAGCCGTTCGAGATCGGTGACTTCATCGTCATCGGGCCCCTGGCGGGCACCGTTGAGCACGTCGGCCTCAAAACCACACGCATCCGCAGCCTCGGCGGCGAACAGATCGTCATGGCCAACGCCAGCATGATCAGCAGCACCATCCAGAATTACAAGCGCCTGCAGGAACGTCGCATCGTGTTCGAGTTCGGGCTTTCCTACGACACGCCCACCGAGGCTGTGAAGAAAGCGCCAGGCATCGTAGAAGACGCCATCAAGACCCAGGAGCAGGCGCGTTTCGATCGCGCTCACCTGCGCGGCTTCGGCAAAGAGGCGCTGGAGTTCGAGTGTGTCTACATCGTCCAGGATCCAGGCTACAACCTGTACATGGACATTCAGCAGGCGATCAACTTCAGGCTGCTGGAGCGGTTTTCGAAAATCGGCGCCAAGTTCGCCGTGCCGGTGCGTGCGATCAAGGTCACGGCATTGCCAGAAGCCTCCGGCCTGCATGGCCAGGCCCGCGAAGGCCTGGGCCTCAGAGGGGCTTGAATCTGTCAACTTGCCCAGAGCGCCAGACAGGCGCGACGCAGGGCGTGCTCATGGACGCGCCCTGCCCGCCCTGAACGCTATTTCAGCGCCGCGATGAAGCTGTCTTTCAGCACTTCGAGAAGGAAGTCCGCATTGGCCCGGCTGAAAATCATCGAGGGCCGCATTTTCAGCACGTTGTCATGCGGGCCTTCGGTGCCGATCAACACGCCGCGCTCCCGGGCGCCATCCGCCACTTTTCTGGCCAGAGCCGTGGCTGGCGCCTTCGACTGGCGGTCGGTGACCAGCACGACGCCGAGAAACAGGCCCAACCCGCGCACATCACCAATCACGTCGAATTGCTGCTGAAGCTTGCGCAAGCCATCGAGCAGGTAATGGCCGACATTCAAGGCGTTTTCTTTCAACTGGTCGCGCTCGATTGCATTGAGCACCGCCAGGCCTACCGCACATGACACCGGGTTACCGGCGAAGGTGTTGAAATACTCCATGCCGTTGTTGAAAGCATCGGCAACCTCGCGCGTGGTCACTACCGCCGACATCGGGTGGCCGTTACCCATGGGTTTGCCCATGCTGACGGCATCCGGGACCACGCCCTGGGTCTCGAATGCCCACCAGTGGCTGCCGACCCGGCCAAACCCCACCTGAACCTCATCGGCCAGGCACAGCCCACCTTCGGCTCGCACCATGGCGTACACCTCCTTGAGGTAGTGTTCGGGCAAAAACACCTGCCCCGCCACGCTCGGGATCGACTCGGCCATGAAAAAACCGGGGCGCTTGCCTGCCTTGCGCATGGCGTCCAGCTGCTCTGCCACCGACTCGGCAAAGCGCTTGCCGTGCGCTTCCACGGGCCAGTGCTCGGGGGCGTAGTAGCTGTCCGGGACTACGGCCTCGTAAACATGCGCCGCCCTGCCCTTGCCCGCCTTGCGCTTGTACTTGTAAGGGCTCAGATCGATCAGTTCCTGCGTGGTGCCGTGGTAGGCCCAGTCCAGCACGATCGCCTGATCACTGCCTGTGTAGTTGCGCGCCATACGCAGCATCAGGCTGTTGGCCTCACTCCCCGAGCAGCCAAAGGACGCTACGCAAAGGCCCTTTGGCAAAGTGCCGGTCAGGCGTTCGGCGTATTCGACGATGTTGTCGTGCAGGTAGCGGGTATTGGTGTTGAGCAGCGCAGCCTGGCGGGTCAAGGCTTCGACCACGTCGGGATGACCATGGCCCAGGTGGCAGACGTTGTTGAAGCAGTCCAGGTAGGCCCGCCCGAAGTTGTCGATCAGCCATACGCCATCCCCGCGCACGAACTTGATCGGGTCGGTGTACGAAATGGACAGGTTGGGTAGCAGCAGTTCCTTGCGCCTGGCAATGATCTGGGCCTTGGTCATCCCCTGCTGGCTGTAGGTCTCTGGCGGGATACCGGCCAGGGCCGAAGCATCGGGGAACAGGTCGGCCCACGTGTCGCGGTACGCTGGCTCACCCACGCCAATGACCTCGCACGCGCTCAGCCGGGTATCGGTGACCACCTGCAGATGCAGGTGGGGAATCCAGCCGCCATTCTCGTGATCGCTGCCCATGTAGCCGACCAGGTCGCCAGCTTCAAGCTTGTCACCGGCCTGCAAACGGCTGAGCGCCTCGTGGGCCATGTGCCCCCAGAGTGTCAGAAAGGGCGGGCAACCGGGTGGGGTATGCTCAAGCATCACCAGGCCGCCATAACCCAGCGGGCCTGGCTCGACCTCGACGCTTCTGACGGTTCCGGCGATGGGTGCGTACAGCGGCGTACCCGCTGGCATCACCAGGTCTACCCCGATATGCAGGGTACGGTGCTGCCCCTTGATGAAGCGAGACTCGAAGGCACTGTCGGTATAGATGGCACGTAACTCGCCCCATGGCCCGATGGCCAGCGGCACCTTGTGCGCGACAGAGAATTCATTCCACCACCGCGTCGCATCTGCAGGGCGCTGCTGGGCCGAGGCGATGGTCATCTCATGGCTGGCATCGCCAAACGGCGCGATGACCTTGTCGAGAATGGCGGCTGACGGGCGCACCAGGTCGGCAAACGACTTGTGGTTGTCGGCGATCCAGCGGCGGACTTCCCCCGCACCTTCGATGGCATCGAAACCACAGGCCTTGCGCAAAATGCCGGTGGCCAACCGTGGGTTCATCGAATCAAGCTGCTCCAGTAGACGCCAGGCAGGCGCTTCACTGATCGCCAGGTAAGGGTTGTCGTCGGTCTGGTCCTGCCGGGAAGCGGAGAACGTGACGCTGATGACCAAGCGCATGGCAATCAGGTTGAACAGCACATCAAGCTCTTGCGCTTGCAACGGGTACTTCTCATGGAAGCCGGCCACCAGCGCAGCTGCAGCGCCGATCGGGTCGTCCATGTCGAGAATGGCGTAGGCGCTGGCGATCGCGACCTCGGCAATCAGAACGGTGTGCACGGCATCGCCAAAATCGATGAAGCCAGTCACGTTACCGGCCGTTTCGGCATCGACCAGGATGTTCCAGTCGTTGGCGTCGTTGTGGATCACCTGGGCCCGAAGGGACGCCAGCTTCGGCTGTACAGTCTGTTCGAACCGGGCGATGAAGCGCTCGGCAATGGCCCGGCGATCAGGGGCCTTGATGCAGTGCAGCCGCGAGCGGGAACGCGCAGCGTGGCGTAAGTCCCAGTCCAGGTCACGGACTGCGCCCGGGTGCATGAAGCCCTGCAGGGCACGGTCAAGTTCACCGAGTGCCTGGCCGAAGTTTCTCATCAGCGCCATGGAACGACTGGCCTTGGCAAGTGGCGTGCCAGCCAGCCAGCTGACCAGGCGCACAGCGTGCTTTTCACCGGTGCTGCTGGCCACAGACGGCAGGTAGTCGCCAGTCACGCTGGCCCGCAGGTGTGGCACGCCCAAATGCGCGCCATGCACGGCCAGGTGATCGAGTAGCGCGGTTTGAAACTCGCTTTCTACCCTGGGCTCGCTGGCATTGACGATTTTCAGTATCCAGCCTGCATCTACGCCCGTATCCAGCCGGTAATTGCGATCACGTTCCCCATCCAGGGGCGTTGCAGTGCCGGTGACATCGAAGAAATCTTTTGCAAGGCCCTCTGCATCGCTTGCCGAAAACCGAGGTGCCGGGTGGGAAAGGTCTGTCATATCATCAGGTTCCGAGCGCGCGAATTGTTTTTGCAATAGCTTGTCATGCGCCGCCGAAACGGACACCCTGCATACGGTCGGGCGCAACAGGCATTATGCCGGTACCGGCCGGCATAATGACGGCAAGCTTATCAAGGGGGTGGAATGCGTGATCTGGACGCTAAAGATCGTGAAATTCTTGAGGTACTGTCAAAGGACGCGCGCATTGCGCTCAAGGCATTAGCCGGCCGCATAGGCCTTTCCAGAAGCGCCACCACCGAGCGGGTAGCCAACCTTGAACGCAGCGGGATCATTCGCGGTTATCGCGCTGACATCGGCGAAATAGACGCCAACGTCATACGCGCCATCTTGCTGGTGACGTTGCAGCGCACGCCTGCCATGGGGTTGCTCGACCAGTTGGCAACGGACGCGCGCGTACGGCGGGTTTCGTCGGTGAGCGGTCAGCTTGACCTGGTGGTTGAAGTGGAGACCCGGACGATCGACGACCTCAACCAGGTACGCGACAACGTGGCACGTCACGAATCGGTGGATGACATCACCACGTCGGTAGTCCTGCGCCGTGACATCGACCGGCAGGGCGCCTGATACCTGCAAAGGCAGTATTCAGGCCGTACTCGCCCCTGCCTCACAGGTGTCGAAGCACGCCCTGAATCTCGCGAACGACCTGCCGCGTTGCCTCGTCGACAGTCCCTTCATTGCGGCACAGCACCCAGCCTTGCTCCGCAACCGCACGCTCGAACGCCTCGGTACAGGCAATTTGTTCATCCAGGTTATGGATCACCGTACTGCCCAGCCCACGTGTGCGCGCCGCGGCCCTTGCCCATGAGGTTTCAGGCGTTGTGACCACCCCAACATGCAGATCGGGTACTTGCACGTTCCGTTCGAGGTTCAGGCGCAGGATCTTGTCAAACGGCACTGTGCGGCGAAACGCAGCGTCAGAGGGGTACCAGCGATCAATCAGGATGATGCTGTCAGCGGGCTGCCTGGGCAGTACATGCCGGGAAATCCAGGCGCGGCTTTCAGCGAAGCGCTCGCAAACCTTGAACTCAAGGTCCTGGCAAGGGCTTCTGGAAAGCTGGTTGACCAGGGCCATGGTCTCGCCACGGTGAGGGTCATTCTTTCTTTCGCAGAGGCGGATCACCTTGTTCCCGTCCAGCCGCAACGCTTGAGTGACGGCCTCCAGCAGCGTGGTCTTGCCGGTACCCTTGGGCCCATCGATGGAAATAAACAGTGGGCGGTTCATCTTGCAATACCAGTTGGCTCAAGCGCGGGATGAGACCATTGATCACAGCTGCCTTCAAGCGATTCTCGACAAGAGCACATCTGTACTCCAAAGCTGACTGATCAGCAGCAGCGCACCGCCCTGGGAATGGAGCGGCCCACCATCCCCAAGGCGTTCAATGCCTGCTAGGCTGACGGACGATGGCGGACCTGCTGCCCGCCTCCCCTTACCCACAGGCACGGGCCGATGACCTACAACCCCCAAGTTAACCTGACCAACTGCGACCGGGAGCCCATCCAGATTCCCGGGAGCATCCAGCCCCATGGCTGCCTGCTGGCCTGTGATGCCTCGGCGACCGTGGTGCTGCGCCATTCGGTCAACGCCCCACAAGTGCTGGGTGTAGCAAACGATATCAATGGTCAGAAACTGCACGCGGTGCTTGGTGATGAAGTGACACATACGCTTCGCAATGCACTTGCCCGCACCCGGGACGCCTCGCGGCCCGCGCTCAGTTTTGGCGTGACGCTGCCCAACGGCGAGGCCGTCGACATCGCCGCCCACTTGTACAAAGGCACGGCAATCCTCGAATTCGAACCCGCCGGCGCGAGCATCGCCGAGCCGATCGAGCTGGCCCGCACGCTGATTGCCCAACTGCGCGAAATCGACCAGACCAGCAAACTGTTCCGCGACGCCGCCCGTTTTGTCCGGGCGGTGCTCGGTTACGACCGGGTGATGATCTACCAGCTGGGAGCAGACGGTGCCGGCAAGGTGGTTGCCGAGGCCAAGCGTGGTGACCTCGAAAGCTTCATGGGCCAGTATTTTCCTGCCTCCGATATCCCCCAGCAGGCCCGCGCGCTCTACCTGCGCAACCCGATCCGGGTAATCTCCGACGCCCAGTTCAAAACGGTCGCCATCAACCCGGTGCTCGACCCCTCGGGCGAACCACTCGACCTGTCCTACGCGCACCTGCGCAGCGTCTCGCAGATCCATTGCGAATACCTGTGCAACATGGGCGTGGGCGCCTCGATGTCGATTTCAGTCATCGTCAACGGCGAGCTGTGGGGAATGATTGCCTGCCATCACTACGCACCGCGCACGCTGGCCATGGGGCAACGTGTGGCCGCCGAAATGTTCGGTGAGTTCTTCTCCCTGCATATCGAGACCCTGCGTAGCCGGCAAAAACTCGAAGCCGCCGTGCGCATCCACAAAGCGCTGGACAGCCTGCTGCGCGACGCCAATCAGACGGCGGACATTGATGGGTTCTTCCATGCACGCCTGCCCCGGTTGATGTCGCTGATTCCCTGCGACGGCATCGGCATGTCGCTGCTAGGCCGCTGGTCGTGCGCAGGGCTGGCGCCGCCCCAAACGGCCGTGCCTGATCTGCTGCGCCTGGCAGACATGGTCAGCGAAGGCCGAATCTGGGCGTCCAATCGCCTGTCGACAGTGCTCCCGTCGGCCCAGGCGTATTTTAATGATGTGTCGGGTGTGCTGATCATCCCGATGTCGCAACACCCAAGGGATTACTTGATCTTCTTCCGCAAGGAGGTGGTCGAGACACTCGACTGGGCCGGGGACCCGAACAAGACCTATGACAGCGGCGCGTTGGGCGACCGCCTGACGCCCCGCAAAAGCTTCGCCATCTGGAAAGAAACCGTTCACCAGCAGTCGCTACCCTGGACCGAGCAGGACCGCCAGTTTGGCGATGCCATCCGTACCGCTATCGTAGAAGTGGTGCTGCACAACAGCGAGCTGCTCGCCAGTGAACGCGCCAAGGCTGAAGTACGCCAGCGCATGCTCAACGAAGAGCTCAACCACAGGGTCAAGAACATCCTGTCGCTGATTGGTGCGCTGGTTGCCCATCCGACCCCGGAGAGCCAGACCCTGCAGGACTATGTGGCAACGCTGAAAGGGCGTATCCAGGCATTGTCGTTGGCCCACGACCAGGTGGTGCGCGGTGACGGTGGCGGGCGCCTGACGAACCTGCTGGAGGCCGAGCTTTCGCCCTATCGCACGGCTGCCAGCGTGATCGAATTGCAGGGCCCGAACGTCATCCTCGATGCGCGCGCGTACTCGGTCATGGCGCTGGTGCTGCACGAACTGGCCACCAACGCGGCCAAGTATGGTGCGCTATCGCGGGCCGGCGGCAAGCTTTCGGTGAGCTGGGCAATCGACGCCACCCACGCCTGTGCCATCAGTTGGCGTGAAAGTGGTGGGCCAACGGTACGCCCGCCCAGCCGCAGCGGCTTCGGCACGGTGCTGATCGACCGCAGCATCCCGTTCGATCTGGGTGGCACCAGCACGGTGGAATATCACCCCGAAGGCCTGCAAGGCTTTTTCAGAATCCCGGCCAAGCACCTTTCCGTAGCCGAAGCGGCAGAAACCGCTCTCCCGGCCACGCCCTTGGCGCGTGAACGCGGCGCCTTTGCAGCACGCTCGGGCTTGCGTGTGCTGATACTCGAGGATCAACTGGTGATTGCAGTAGGCTTGGAGCAAATCCTCAATGATGCGCAAATCAAGGACGTGATCACCGCCAGCTCCGAGGACCAAGCCATGCAACTGCTTGGCAGCCACACACCGGACGCGGCAATACTGGATGTCAACCTGGGCACCGGAACCTCCATTTCCGTAGCGGATGAGCTGGTTCGCCGGCAGGTTCCGTTCCTCTTTGCCACCGGCTACGGCGAAGGCATCAGCATTCCCGAGCACTTGCAGCATGTGCCCGTCGCGCGCAAGCCTTATGACGCCAATGCCATTCTGGCCAGCCTGCAAGGCCTGCTTGATCTGGGGTGAGTGGGATTCAGAGGCAGTCTTGTGTCATGAAAAGGCCCGTAACGCCGACATATCACTGTCAGCTATACGGGCCTTTTCGCAGCGCAATGCCGCCCCTGAAAAAGGACGGCGCCGGCCTG